>DATAEX010000311.1:0-9679 GCA_036257765.1 Bacteroidales bacterium | reverse complement strand
GATTATCCGAGCTCCGGAATACGATATTTGATTTTCCGTCTTTATTCGTTATAACCGCAGGATTCCAGTATAACGTATTCCGATAATCAGGTATCCTCGAATTCCCTGAATTAATAGTATCAGGACCATTAATTAAAGCGCTGCCCTTTGCAATCGGGTAAGTTAATCTTTTCATCCCCTCAGGATTTCCTGGTAAACTGAAATCTCCTTTTTTTGTAATTACATTAACAATACCGGGGAAGACATACCTGCCAACTATATAGTTTTCCTTTATTACATCGATCCTTTCAACTAACTCAGGATCCATGTCAATTATGAGAGCAGGATCTTTTATAATAACACCGTCTATCATCAGGCATGGAATCGATGAAAAGGGGTGGTTATCCACACGGTCGATAATCACAATTTCCTTGCCTGCGCCCCTTTTTCTAATTGCAACATTAGGCAGAATTTCAAAAAAGACCTCTTCCATCAGCGGCAGGCTTATATAATCAGACATAATAATTTCATGATCAGGCTTACCATAAAACCGGATTACCTGTGAAATGCCAGTGTCGCTTTTTTCACTCTGTTCAAATTCGGTGATTTTATAAAGTTTCCTTACCTGGTAATTAATGCTCCATTTTGATATATATTCCGGCATATCCATTTGAATCTCATTGGTTGCAGGCTTTTCTGATTTTATCTGTGAAAAAGCGGATTCAACGGATATCTCTGATAAATTAAGAGTTCTATCAGGCATTATAATTAAATCGGATAATCCCTGATCAATCTCCACAGGGAACCTGAAATTACCTGCAGAGTCAGGCACCGAGTATTGGAACACGGCATTCTTTCCCGGAGAACACAATATTATAAACGGAATGTTTTCATTATTCCCCTGAGAGCCCGGTGAACAGGTACCCGATATATAATAATGATCCTTCTCCGCAGGATACCTGATCCCGGGCTTTCGACCGGAAGTTATATAACTCCAATTGATCCAGCTGCTGCTAATATCTGAAAGAATACTGTCCATGTATTCTTCCTGTGTTTCAGTTTTTTTGTTTTTGATAATTTGATCGGGTCGCATTCCGTATTCCGTTCCCACCTCCATATATTCCTGCAAACTGATGATACGATCCATGCCGGGTGAAACCGAAATACTGAGAACCAAACGGCCTGACTTACGGTCATTGGGTTCAAGATCTAATTCAATGTTATCCCTCACTTTATAAACTTCATCGCCATGAAGTGAAATACCAGGTTCATAAGTAGACGATGAATAAATGAATCTTTCCGCCACGGGAATACCCTTATCATTAAAAAGGGTTATCTGATTAATTCCGGGCAGAAGAACGGATTTTGACAGCTGAATTACGGCCGAATTTTTATCGACATAATGGAGACCTGAATAACTGATATTGCCCCGTGTGTGGATAATAGAATATAATCTGATTCCGGAATTAAAATCCGGACCCAGATCCAACAAGAGTTTTATACTGTCATTATCTGAACGGTCAACCATGAACTTTACTCCGCTATTGCTGTAATTCGCAGGATTTTTGCCTACTGTAATACCAGGCACAGGCATTTTAATTGAAGCGTTATCGTCCCGGAGCAGATTATATACATAAATATATTTTTGAAAGCAGTTATCCGGAAGAAAGTTTTTCATCCAGCTTGTGTATGCGCGAAGGACATAAACGCCTGTGATAAGGCTGTCAGGCATATTAAAATTTCCTGAACCAATTCCGTCGTTTACGATGATCCTTTGCTGGATAACCGGAATATTCCGGGGATTAAGCAATTCAATATAGGCAATCCTGCTGTTTAAGGATGTTTTTAGACTTTGCCTGTCGATCACATAGAGAGAAAAGAACATTTCTTCGCCTGCAACATACTCTTCCCTGTCCGTATGCATGAAAATTTCCTCTCGGGGATACGATTTTATATAGTCGGAGAATTTTTCTTTCAACTGTGTTATCAAATCCGTTTCAGCCTGGCCAAATACAGAAATTAATACAGGCCATAACAAAATAACCAGCAATACCGGTTTACCTGAAATACTACGTTTATGACCCGATTTCATAATTTATTCGTCTATCCAGAATGATGGTCTTGTTGTTGTTCCCCTCACAGTGCAATCATAACAACCTTTTGTTCGTGTAAGGATCCGGGTTCGAGGATTCGGAAACATCTTGGGTTTATCGAAAAGCACCCATACTGAAGTATCTATTCCGCGAATATCTCCGTCACCGAATATAGTGTCGGTGATGCAATTTTTATAAAGATCAATAATACCAGCGAATTCATTATCTATAAAAATTCTTTTTGAAGCTTTTGCTGATACACTGAAATATCCCAACACAGTCTCATCAGGGTTTTCAATACATCTGATATTCGATGGTATTGAACCCGGAATAATATCATAGAGCCCTCCCGATTGTTCAGTCAGGGTTTGCAACGCTGCCCAGAAATTATACTCATCTTCGTTAATTGAATATTGATTTACAAGAATACTGTACCTTGTTTTTAATCTGTCGGTTGAATTTGAAATGTATAAAAAGGGCTGACGTATAATAGGTACCCCACCGAAATCCACATTATTTTTTATCAGAATATTCCTCGACCGATCTGAAACCCAGCAAGTCTGATTAGGAACGCTGAATGGCAATCGCAGTATCCAAGTTTCAAAGTATTCCCATCTGTAGTAATTATTTGATCCAAATGTATTTAAATAGATCTGGCATCCTTCCTTATCGAACAAATCCGGTTCTGCATCGAATAATTTGACTTTTTCATAATAAAGACTGAGAGAAGGTATTGAAAGCATTTCAGCAGGCTCAGAATCGTAATTTAGAAAACCTGAGGATGAGGGTGTTGTTATATGCAACTTATAAGTCCTTCCTACCATACCTGTAAATTCAGGAGGAGAAACATAAATTCCGCTGTCACGCTCCAGAAACCTGTAACTGTTGCCCATGTTATCGGAGACGGTTACAGTGCAGCCACTAACAGGCCGGGCTTCATTTTTAAGTCCAATGGGAAGCGATTTTGAAACTGTGATCGTATATTCTTCCGGCTGATCAGTTATGAGTCCCTCAACAACAAGTAATTCCTTTTCGTCGCTGATGTCGGGGATAAATTCTGTAACACAACGGCTGTATGACATTAGAATTATGATAAAACATACAAGCTTTTTAATATGTAATGGGTATGATCTCATATTTTCAAAAATCAAAACTGTAAGTTACTGATGGAATAGCCCTGCCGAATATGGACAATTTATATCCCTTAATTGCATTTCCGTCTCTCTTGAAATAAACAGAATATACATTTTTTCGTGCAAGCACATTATAAACGGAAAAGGTCCAGCGGGGATGTGCAATTTTATTAGACCTCAGATTACCATTAATTGTAATTGAAAGATCCAGTCTGGAATAATTGGGAATTCTGTATTTATTTCGATCAGAATAATGAACTACCCTGTTATCATAAATTATATAAGATGCGACTGGAAATGTGACCGGCCTGCCGGAACTTAAAATAAAGTTTCCTGAGAAACTAATGCGTCTTGAAAATAAGTAATTACATGTAACTGAAAGATCATGAGGTCTGTCAAAATTTGCAGGAAACCAATGGCCTGAATTGATCTGTTCAGCCGGAAATTCACTAATTGTTCTCTGAAAAACCCTGGCATAGGTATAACCCAGACTGTAATTAAGTTTTCCTTCTGATTTCTTAAGCGTAAGTTCCATCCCGTATGCTTTTCCTCTGACAGGCACAATATCTTTTTCGATATTTTCATTCATTATAATATTCGCTCCGCCTTTGAAATCAATCATGTTTCGGATTTTTTTATAATAGATTTCTACTGAGAATTCCGCATGTTTATTCTTTAGAATCTCATAATAACCCGCAGATATCTGGTCACCGGTCTGTGGCATCAGATAAGAATCACTGAGCTTCCAAACATCCAATGGAGATATGGCGGAAGAATTTGAAAGCAGATGCAAATACTGCCTGGTCCTGTTATAATTAATCTTGAATGATCGTTTATCGGAAATTCTGAAGTTCAGGGAAAACCGGAATTCCGGTGCCCCATATTTGCTGATCAGATCATTGGATCTGAATTTAATTGTATCCGTAATAGTAGATTTGCTTTTAGGTAATTCCGGATTATAAACCATAACGGATTGCGGGCCGAATGTAAAAAAACCCGAAAGCCTTAATCCTCCCTGTACCGAAAGAAATTCATTAATGGCGATTTTATCATCGAGGTACAATGCGCTTTCCAGTGCCCGCTCTTTTTCGAGTGCGCGATGTACTACATTTGATGAATCACCTTTTGGATTAAAAACACCAGGATTAAGGATGTAGTTATTCAGATCGAAGCCAAAATTAATTTCGTGTTTACCGGCAAACCAATTGAAATCGGTTCTAAAATTGGTACTGTTTAATTTATGCGAAAGACTAAATGCCTCACGCAAGTTTTCGTCAGATGACAGGCTATATTCATATAAACTGTTATTAGCAGAAACCGATGTGAAAAATGCTGAATTGAAAAAATGCCGCCATTTTATAGCGATTATATGATTGTTGTACCGGTATAATGAATCAAAATTAAACCGGAAATCATCATGGCTATAATACCCTGAAAGTTCCAGTTTATTGTTTTTATTGATATCATAGTTTAATTTGCCATTAAGATCAAAATAAGAAGCCTTGCTTTTTTGTAATTCCGGATCGGTGAGCAATCTGAGAATCCAATTCGCATAAGTTGTTCTGGCTGTAAAAATATATGTCAGAGTATCTTTAATAATGGGACCTTCGACCATCAGATGAGTTGTAACCGGGCTGATCCCTGCATTACCGCCGAATTCCTTACGGTTTCCCTCCCTGGTACCAATATCCAGCACAGAAGATATTCTGCCTCCGTATCTTGCCGGGATACCGCCTTTATACAGCGTGACATCCCTTATTATGTCTGAATTTATTGCAGAAAAAAAACCAAAAAAGTGTGTTGAATTATATATCGGAGCTCCATAGAGAAAAATCAGGTTCTGATCGGCTGATCCTCCCCGAACATTAAATCCTGCAGAGGCCTCTCCAACTGATTTTACACCAGGGACCAGTAAAATGCTTTTAAGTATATCGAGCTCACCCATTGTGGTTGGAAGCAGCTTGAACGATCTGATATTAATTCGTTCAGCACCTACTTCAAACCGTTGAAGGGTAATGCTTTTTTCCGAAGTAACTACCACTGCCTTCAACGGTATGACTTCACTTTTCATTTCCACATTCATTTCACCTTCACTATTAAGATTAACGATGATTTGCTTATCCTTCATACCGATTGATTTGAGCTGAATCAGGTGATTTCCCCTTGGAAGGCTTAATGAATAGAATCCATACTCGTTTGCCATAGTACCCACTGCAAGTTTTCCGTTGTAAACAGTTGCACCGGCAATGGGCTCCTTTGTATCCTGATCGGTTATATAACCAGAAAGGTTAACCCGCCCGGGTTGGAATCTTGCTGATCTGTTCCCAATTTCGATGGTCTCGATTTCAGGGTTCAGAGACTCATTTAAGTTTTCATCCTTACCCGGCGCCAGGTATGGCTTTTCAGGATCTTTTGGTTTTTCAAATATCCTGACAGCATAATTATTTGTAATAACAATATTACCGGACTCTTCGATCAGGTAATGGAGGGTCGTCCCGCTAAATACCTTGTCCAATATACAGCTAAGGTCGGCACAACCGGAATGATTACCAATTCTAAGGTCCCTAACCCATTCTTCCCTGAAGAAAAACTTTACAGGCAGAATTTTTTCGTTAGCTGATACGAATTCAATGAATGTCATACCCTGATAATCGCCCGAAACAGGATATTTTTCCTGGGCGTTTAATACAAGAGCAATAGGAATGCAATAGATCAGAGAGTATATCCGGCGATTGACCATTGCAATTACAATCTGATTTGATCATAAAACCTGAGAACAGGTATAAACCCTTCTGGATCATTCCTTCTCATATGAACCTTATTTTCTTTTAAAAAGGCACTGATTTCAGCTCTGTCGTTCTTCAGGATGCGTAACAGCTCCTTTCTGTTATTTACTTTGTAAGCAATTCCGTCCTTTAAAAAATAAATCTCCTGTATTTGATAAAAGTTATCCGGAACGTTAACTATTCCCGGGTGGTCGATTTTTTTCTGATATTTTATATATAAGGAACTTTTTCCGGTATATACATTGCGGACGTATCCTGAAAACGGGTAAAGGCTTGTATGTGGAATCCTTAAAAAACGGATCTTTCTATTTTCCCATAACACGGAAAAACTATCCACCCTTTCTTTATTAAGCTGGAGTACTATGCTATCGTGAGGGATCATGATCTCGTCGGTAAAAATATCGTATCTTAATTTTAGCGAGGTGAAGGTTGTTTTTCCGATACTAACCGAACCATCGAGATACCGGTTTGAAAAAAGAAACGGATCCCCACTGATGCCTGGCTGCTTCTTACGCCATATTCTTCCGTTGATCAGGGTTTGATAATCTTCATTTGAATCAACCCTGAATTCCGGTTGAGCTTTTATAATTGATGCCGTAAGAATAAAGATCAAAAGGATGAGGAAGAATCTATTTTGATACATATATAACCTTAGAGCCTGTTTAAATTCGGATTCAATTTATTTTTATTTGTAATTGCATTTAGCCCTGTAAGGGCGAAATCTTTGTAGATAGTATTCTATCTAAATTTATCATGAGCGGCTGTAGGTGCGAAATCATGTATCAACAATTGCGATTTCGCCCCGATGGGGCTCTGACAGTACCATCATAAACATGTGTACAAAGATACCGCCCCTCCGGGGCTGATTGTTCCATAGAATTTCATTATGTTAAAATTTAGGGTTAGCTGTTATTTTTAAATAGGTTCTTAGCAGCGCATAAGTAAATCTATTAAATTTTTATGTAATATATGGCAAATCTGATAGTTCTGTAGTGCAGACCGATAATTGAAGGCCGTCTAATTCGCGGGCACGGTAAATGCAAACCGGCTTCCCTGACCAGGTGAGCTTAAGGCATTAATTGAACCTCCATTCATCTCAACAAGGTCTTTGCATATAAGTAAGCCTAAACCGGTACCTTTCTCGTTGGCGGTTCCGGTTGACGAAACCGTGTGGCCGATCCTGAACAATGATGATAACTGTTCATGGGTCATTCCCACACCTTTGTCCTCCACAGAAATTATGTACATCGGATATCCATTGCCATGAGGTTCTGGCTGAGCTGTAATATCCACGATTCCTCCCTCGGGAGAGAATTTAATGGCATTCGATAACAGGTTACGTAAAACCGTACCGATCATATTCCGGTCTGCAGTAATTTGATAGCCGGTAGGGATGGTATGATTAATTGTTATTTTTTTCTTCTCTGCCAAATATTTCATTACGTCGATAGTTTCTCCTGCAAGATGATTAAGATTAAATGCCGACCGCCTTAACTGAACTTTTCCGTTTTGGATCAGGGCCCAATCCAGCAGATGTTCAAGCAACCTGTTCATTTCCTGGGAGGCCTGACTGATTTTCCTTATTCCTTCGTGTTTATCCTCATCAGTCATCTCATCGTGATAGTTATTTATAGAAGAACTTATTGACATGAGCGCTGTAAGAGAGTTCTTCAGATCATGTCCAATAATTGCAAAAAGCTTGTCCTTTACGGCATTGATTTCTTCCAACGTATCGCGCTGTTTTTCGATTTCTTTATTCTTGATCTCAATTTCAAGGGTTCTTTCTTTTACCCTTTGTTCGAGCGATTCATTATATTCCCTTAGCTGGCTTACCAGTCGGCTTAATTCTACTTGCTGTTCCTCGATAGTTTGTGCCTGGTAGTAGCTTCTTACTGCTTCCGATACAGTGAGTATAAGATCTACTTCTTCCCAGGGTTTGGCAATATAACGGTATAGTTTCCCATAGTTAAGGGCTCTTCCTATAGCTTCCGCAGTTGCGTGACCGGTTAACATAATGGAAAGGGAGCGCGGTAAACGTTTCTGTATTATGATCAGCAAATCATCACCCTTACATCCGGGCATTATCTGATCGGAAATTACAAGGGGAAGATCAGCCCCTTCAGTTTGGATATCATCAATGATCTCAAGGGCTTCTTCGCCACTTTCAGCTGTTTCAATAACGTAGTCGGGGCCAAGTCCTCTTTTAAGCTGGGCTTTGAGGCTCGTAAGCACCATTCTTTCATCATCTACACAAAGGATCACTTTTTTTCCGGGTTTCATATGCTCAGTTTTTATGTATCCGGGTTAAAACAGGCAATGAAATAATGAATGTTGTACCAATTCCTGCCTTTGTTTCGAATACTATTTTACCACCATGTTTATCAATGATCTCTTTCGTAATAAATAAGCCTAATCCGCTGCCCTCACCGGCGGGTTTGGTTGAAAAGAAGGCATCGAAGATCCGGGTCTGCACCTCTGCCGGTATGCCTTTACCTGTATCGCCAACTTTAACGATGATCCATTCACCCTGATTTGCAACCGAAATAGAAAGCCTTCCTTTACCATCCATGGCATCAATCGCGTTTGTGATCAGATTTGTCCATACCTGGTTCAATTCATCAGGATAACAATAAATTTTTGGTACAGGTTCAAATTCCGTATCAAGTTGGATTCGGTATTTCAACTGATTTTGAAAGAGAGTAAGCACCGTAATTATCCCTTCGGTTATGTTTGCTTCCGCCTTTTCCTCACGGCTTGCATTATGACTATAACCCTTTAAGGCCTGAACCATCTTCGAGGCTCTTTCGATTGCAGTCTCAATGGTTCGGCCGTTTTTAATCAATTGGGAAAGATTGTATGCCACCTGCAATGAATTGATTTTGCCATTACCGAGAATATCAATAAAGTAATCGATATCATCATGTATCCCCATATCAACAAGTGTATCTGCCTTATAAGCCGCATCGGGCAAATTGATTTCCTCGAGCTTTTTTTGTAAAGCCCTTTTAAAAAACCGCTCTTCTTTTGAATTTGATGGCAAAGAAACCTGTGAACTCCGACTTACCAATTCAAGGAATAATCGAAATTCCTTTTCATTGAGCTTTTTAATCAGTTCCGGCAACTGCAAAAGAATTTCACGGCTATTATTATTGATATCATTTACAGAAGCTTTTATGGCACCAAGCGGAGAATTGATTTCGTGGGCAATCCCTGCAATAAGCTGACCAAGGTTTGCCATTTTTTCCGACTTTATAAGGTGTTCCTGCATATCATACAGGGTTTCCACGGTCGTCTTTAGTTCTTCCTGCTGAAGTAACAGATTCTCATTAATTTCGGAAATCTCCTCTTTTTGGCGCATGATTTCCTCGGTTCTTTCCTTAACCGCTTTTTCAAGTAAATAATTCGCTTTCCTGAGTCTTCTCAGGTTAATCATAATTACTCCATATACCAGAATTATCAATGCAACTATATAACCGATGTATGCCCAGATTGTACGGTACCATGGAGGAAGAATTGCAAAACGGTATTGAGCTTCATCACTTTCAATTCCATATATATTCCGGGCTTTAACCCTGAAGGTATAATTCCCATCAGGTAAATTACTGTATTCCTTAAATCCGGCTAAAGTCCAATTGCTCCATTCATTATCAAAACCCTCAAGAATATATTGATACATATTCTGATCCTC
>DATAEX010000302.1:0-3142 GCA_036257765.1 Bacteroidales bacterium | reverse complement strand
TCTCCTTGTTGAACGGTATAAACAAACCGGCCCTTGATGCATCCGATAGTTCTATTGAAACATCAGACGATTGTATATTGCTTAGAATCTCGACCATAAAAGTCGATTTGAATCCTATTTCCAGCTCATCTCCTGAGTACTGGCATGCAAGTTCTTCAACAGCCGAGGTGGCAAAATCTATATCCTGTGCTGATACTGTCAGACGGTTACCTTTTAATGAAATACGGATCAGGTTGCTTGCCTGGTTTGAGAAAACAGAAACACGACGAACTGTATTTAGAAGCTTTACCCTGTCAATCAAGAGTTTATTCGGATTATTATTCGGAATTACCGAATTATAGCTGGGATAATTCCCTTCAACCAAACGGCATACTATTCTGTATGAACTCAATGAAAAGAATGCATTCTTGTCGTCGAATTCCACGTCAACATGATCACTTCCCTTTGAAAGCAAATTTTTCAGCAAAGATGCCGGTTTCTTAGGCAAAATAAATGATGCCCCTGCATCAGCACTTACATCAGTTCTCTTATACCGGACCAGTTTATGAGCATCTGATGCAACAAATGTGATGTCTTTCGGACTGAGTTCAATGAAGATGCCATTCATTACCGGACGCAATTCGTCATCAGCTGTAGCAAATAGTGTACTTGTTATCCCACTTACTAGAGCCGAGGCCGAGATTTTCAACGATACGCTTCTTTCGGGTTTAATTTTAGGCAATTGCGGAAAATCTTCTCCATGCTGTCCCATAACCGAAAACTGACCGTTTTCTGAGCTTATTGAAACGGCAAAAGTGTCAGTATTAATAGTAAAAGTTAACGGCTGATCGGGGAACTCACGGAGTGAGTCTGTCAGCAGCTTAGCCGGAATGGCAATATTACCTGAACCATCTGAATTCTCAATCTCCATTGTGGTGACCATAGTGGTTTCCAGATCAGATGCAGTGA
The DNA here is from genome assembly GCA_036257765.1 of Bacteroidales bacterium. Lineage (GTDB taxonomy): Bacteria > Bacteroidota > Bacteroidia > Bacteroidales > UBA10428 > UBA5072. The sequence goes on along the minus strand of DATAEX010000302.1, from coordinate 2,194 downwards.
TCTCGAGGGCTTTCCCATCCAGTCTTAACAGGTAATTATCGAGAATAGGAAGGGTATTTTTTGAACTGATCACCCGGCTAAGAGCCTGCAGATGGTTCAGCATATCCATGCTTGATACGACAAATTTCATGTAGAATATATTTAACTATTTATAAACATGCTATTCTCTTGCCATTTACCGGAATTGGTAAGGGAACCAATATTACGAAAAAAAAAGGATTGTCTTGAACAGCCAAAACCATTTTTTTTCCAGAAACAACTGACAAGAATTAAACAACGGAGTACTTCCTTTTACGAAACCAGGCATATATTAATCCGGCTGCAATTATCAAAAAAGGTGGTAGTATCGTATTGACAAAAACCCATCTGCTTCGCTGGGTCTTAAGTCTTGATTTATCCAGAAGCCGTATCGTAAATTCACGTGATCGAAGCGTTATAAGTCCTGTATGTCCTGTCATATACTGTATGGTATTGACTATGAATTCTTTGTTTCCATAATTTTGAGAAGTGTAGCGGTCAAAACCGAGGGGCATGTATTGTATTCCCTGGGGAGTAGGCCTTATTTCGTTACGGATTATATCTGCATCGGCAACAACCAGAACAGAAGATTTGCCATTTTCTATAAGATTCGGAACAGATTCTTTAAATAGTCCTGATAACATACGGTTTTTAAAAGCCGATTCGAATGTTCCCTCCAGAAGGACTGCGACTGGCATAAAACTGCTGGTAAAATCTTCTTCTCTGGGTGTCATTCTTATCTCATCGAGGCTTAAAATTACCGGTGCCGGTATGATCTTTGAAAATTGCGATGTCCGCAACAGCGCAGTTTTTTTAATTTTCTTTCGGGCTTCTATCGTATCAATACTTCCGGTGAATTCAGTTTTGATCATATTCAAATTACGGGTGATAGGACTGATATAAGGAGCATTAAGCAATGGTGAATACAGCCATGGAGCCGGCCTGAAATCAGGAGCATTTCCTGCAAGAGCTACATTCACAGGTATGGTACCACACTGTATATCCTGAACCAGCACCGGATTTAATCTTACCCCATAACGAAATAAAATATCTTCAATGTTCAATGTCCTGATCATGGCCAGAAAGGCATTGCCTTTGCTTATACTGTCGAGCGCGGCATTTACCATGTCTACAAACCACAGCACTTTTCCGCCATTCATAATATACTGGTCAATTACGAATTTGTCCTGTTCGTTGAATGCTTTGTCCGGACCGGCAATGATCACTGCTTTATATTCATTCAAAATGCCAGGCTTGCCATCTATCCGGCCGCGGTCAACCTGATAATTCCACCGTAATTCATCGCTTATGTCAGCTACCTGGAACTCATTGAATTCGCCATGCCCTTCAATGAATGCCACTTTTTCGATGCTGTCTTCAGTAAAAGAGCTGATAACTTTCATCAGTTCATATTCAAAAGTCTCCATTGAACTGTTGATGTTCTCTTCAGCGGTTGATCCGGGATTATTTTTCAGAAAATTAACTGGTATTTCCCTGTCCTTATATTTTAAAATACCTCCGGGAAGAACAAGTTTTTCGACTGACCCGCCTTCCTTATCACGATCAATTATATTTGTAGGCTTGAGTCCTTTTGCTACCAGTTCATTTAAAAAATCATCCGTGGCTTTTGAGTCTTTTCCTTCAAATGGATTTATAAAATCATAAGTGATTCTTTTCCCGGCATACACCTTAAATTCTTCTAAAGTTTCCTTTAATCTCTGCTGCATCCTGTGAAAAGGAATATTGAGGTCGCCTTCAAGATAAATTTTCAACGAAACATCATCATCAAGTTGTCTTAAAGTGCTTTTTGTAAATTCCGAAAGCGTATACCGCCTTTCAGAAGTGAGATCGAACCGGTAATGAAAAATAGACAAAAGGAAGGCCAGTATAATTATTATGGCAACGCGAATTAATAATTTGATATATGGGTGCCTTCCTACCATTTTGATGACCATTCCTTTACTTTTTTTTACGCTCGAGGCTGGCAACTGTCATAAACAGGAAAATACTGATGATTGCCAGAAAATAAATGATGTCCCTGGTGTCAATTACACCCCTGCTCATTGATTGATAATGATCCAGTATTCCAAGTGAAATTATCATGCTCCCTGCGCTTCCTGCCTGCAATAGATTACCGACCTGCTGGAATCCGTAACAGAAGAAGAGACTAATAATA
>DATAEX010000296.1:0-3180 GCA_036257765.1 Bacteroidales bacterium | reverse complement strand
CACCGCTCGTCGGCTCAGCGTTTTGTCCCGGCCATCCCAGCGTGCTTCGATTGATGTTGCACCTTAATCACAGCCGTCATGGCGAGTTCCGGTTCCTACGGAACGTGGCCATCTGCCCGCACAAGCAGTTCATTATTCAATGCGTATTTGCCAAGTTTGCGACTTCATCCTCTATCCAAACTTAAAAATACATATCAGGTTCCGAAACACATTTCTACGAAGATCGTATTACTATTAACTTTTTTCCTAACAGCACCTCTGCTAAATCAAATTATCATGAAAACACCCTGTCAAAAAATGACCTCTCTGTTCCTGTTGCTTTTTATTTTTATGGTTTGTACAGTAAAATCAAATGCACAGCTGACTATTGATATGAAGAGTGTAGGTATACACGACACCTTATATACCTGCGATAATATTGTAAGTATTGCTTTCTTACCTGACACTCTGTTTGAGCTTTCCTACTGGATCGTTGAGAAATGGGATAATGGCGTATGGCTTGGCGCGGATACAATAGAATATGATACTTTATCGCTTGACGATATTTTCTGGGAAGGAAATGTCCGTCATGACAGCTGGGATGGCAATGACTGGCTTCAGGCATCAATTGAAGTCAGACCTCTCAGATTAAACACTTCATATATTGCCGGGGACTGTAATACTGAATTACAATTATTTGCCAGCACAAATTTTTACGGAGAGGGTAATGTTACTTATAATTGGGAACCTTCCGAATCAGTCAGCGATCCGCACATAGCAAACCCAACAGCGGTTGTAACCGGAAACGCGGAGTATTCAGTCACATTAATCACACCTACGGGCTGCCAAATTACCAAAACACAGGAAGTTCTTATTGATGCACCTGCAAAACCTTCGATTTGTATGGTAAGCGTGGATAGTACAACAAATAAGAATGTTGTTTATTGGGAAACACCGGCAGAAAGTGGTCTCGACTCCGTCTTTATTTTTAGGGAAACCAATGTTACAGGCAATTATGTAAAGATAGGCCGGTTGACTGTTGATCATCAAGGCCTGTTTATAGATAATGGTTCCAATCCTTTGGTTCAATCGAACAAATATAAAATGGCATTAATGGATTCCTGCGGAAATATTTCTGAATTCAGTGATTCACATAAAACTATGCATCTTTCAATTAACCAAGGCATTAATGACAGCTGGAATCTGATTTGGGAACCTTATGAAGGATTTGAGGTTTCCACATACAGGATATATCGTAATATTAATGATGGAGAAATGGAGTTGATTGGTACCACATCCGGCAGCAGCACTCAATATACTGATTTTTCAGCCCCTGCCGGTTACGTACACTACCAGATTGAAGTAATCAACCCTTCCCCCTGTAATATTTCCGGACTGAAATCTACCTTGTCAGTTTTAAATTGCTCGCGTTCCAATGTTGCCAGCAATCAGCCTACAATGCTGCAGAATGATCGGCTGTACAACCAGTATTCGATATTTCCAAATCCCTTCAGTGGGGTGCTTCATATAGAGTCGGCACAAAGCAATATGGATGGAATGGTTGAATTAACCGGCCTGGATGGAAAGCTTATTAAAGTATTGAATTTAAAATCGGGAGCTTGCGATATAGATGGTTCGGATCTGAGATCCGGTATTTACCTGGTAAATATCAAAACTGCCGATGGTACAACCATTGTCAGGATTATAAAAGAATAGTATACCATTAACGAGTCGGTTTAGGGGCCCTACGGAATCTTTAGCTCCTGTAAGCGCCGTACCGATCAAGCAAGAATAAAATTCATGTCTGACAGTGCCAAGCCTGGCGATATTGTCCGGATCTGTTAAACCCCGCTAAAAGCGGGGCCTTTATTGAAATTCTAAGCCGCGCGTTATTATTCAGACTGCTAATTATTTTTAATGGTCTTCATGAATACGCTTCGCGATTTCACACCTCGTCGGCTTAGCATTTTGTCCTGGCCAGCCCACAGTGCTTTGAATGAAGTTGGTAATCAAGGCACGTCATTGCGACGTTTCCAAATCGAATTCATTTTTTGCACAGTAGCGTTGCTGATCAGTTCTTTTCCCCGGGTTACCTCAAAAATTCGGTATGGTTCTGACGGAAATACCAATTCCGTAAAAACCAGTTCGCCATCATTAATAAATACCTCAATGGACGAAAGATCTACATAAATGTCTATAGCCATACTCCGGGGATTACCTGAAAACGGTGCCGTATGCAACCCTGCAAACTCCGGATGAAAATCACTAAGTCCTGACCGGGTCCGGTCAAACCTGAATTCACCGCTGCTATATCCAAATGATATGCATTCATCAACCTCATTGGATAACTTTAGCATAAAACCACTTTCAATTTTCTCAAACAAAAGATGAATGTGATACAGGGAATCTTTTAAAGTGGAAAGGCCTTCCAGGTCTATCTTATCAGCTTCCTCTTCAATGGAATTAAGTTCTTTTACCGGACTGCTCTTCACATAGTAACTGTCTCCTCTTTTGAATAAATCAAGCGTTCTCGGCAATGTCATTCCATTTCTCCATGCCGTTGTTGGCACCAGGTTCGCATAGTCCCAATTGCTCATCCAGCCAATGAAAATACGCCGGTCATCGTTTTCGGGTATGTTATTAAAAGTAATTCCCGCGTAGTTATCCCGGCCGTAATCCAGCCATCTGGTGATCGAATCCGCCGGAGTAAATACCGATCCGTCAAAATCCCCTATAAAATATTGTGTCGCAGTACCTCCATTCGGGCCTCCGGGAATGATGCTGACGAGCATTACCCAATGCATATTTCCATCCGTGTCTTTCATCGGAAAGAGATCGGGACATTCCCATGTACCGTTATGCGCACCGATGTTTTCACCGAATGAACTTTTCAATTCCCATGATTTCAGATCCACTGACGAGTAAATATTAACAAGATCTCCCAGGGTCAGTATCATTGTCCATCGCTTTGACGGTTCATGCCAGAAGACTTTAGGATCCCTGAAATTTACATAGCCCGGATTCTTGATGACCGGATTTCCGGCATACTTCGTCCAGGTTCGTCCCTGATCCAGACTGTAAGCAATGCCCTGGGTCTGAAAATCTTTTCGCCCCTGTTTCTGCAAGGGATCGCTGTGATAGGTAAAAATAGCCACCATCGGAGGATTTTCCTGCGTTCCAAAACCTGAGGAATTTTGAATA
>DATAEX010000295.1:0-4561 GCA_036257765.1 Bacteroidales bacterium | reverse complement strand
AAAGTTTTTCATGAGAAAAAAGGTCATAAAGAGGCTGGCCGAATCCTTCGGGCTCGATGGATGAGATCCTCACTCTGAAATTGCCTTCAATCCCGAGTATCTTTGTCAGAAGGCCGGTAAAATTCAAGCCCTCGTAATTATACCGGCTGATATTTACCCCGGTCAGTACAACTTCTTTATACCCCAGATCAATAACCTGCCGTATGTTCTCCAGTATGTCGTTTACATTTCTGCTCAACGCCCTGCCACGGACCATCGGAACAATACAGAACGTGCAGAAATTATCGCATCCGTCCTGAATTTTTATCATACTGCGGGTATGAAAGCTTTTCTCGGTAACCGAAAAACCGAAAACATCACGCTTCAGATTTTTTGTATCAATCAGCTCTCCATTAAAATGGGCCTCTACCAAAGGCAGTATGCTTACTTTGCTCTTATTGCCGACAACATAGTTAATTTCATCCCGATCTTCGAGATATTGACGCTGGCTTTCAACCATACAACCAGTGACTATAACAAGAGAGTTCTTCTTATTTTTTACAGCCTGATTTATGGCTGTTTTTGATTTATGATCGCCCTGATTGGTAACAGTGCAGGTATTGACAACATAAACATCCGCAGGGTTGGTGAAATCGACAATCTCATATCCCGATTTGTAAAAATCCGTCATGATGGAGTCGGTTTCAAACTGATTAAGCCGGCATCCAAGCGTCTTAAATGCTACTTTCCTTTTCATACAGTCATCTGCAGACTCACTTCCAAGTTTACCATTTCGCCTTCAACTGAATAAGGTGCTGCGGAGGTTATATCAAGCCACACAAATGTCCCCGGTTTAACAGGTCCGGCCGATGGAAATCGCACAACGATACGTCCTTCGGTAATACCGGAAAGATAACCGGGCTTCCTGTCTCTTCCCGTAACCAGAATTTTTAATCTTTTACCGATAAGTCCCCTGTTGTATTCAATAGTATGACGTGTCAGCTCTTCAGTCAGAATATGAAGCCTTTCCTTTTTTACATGCGACGGAATATCGTCATGCCATCTGGAACTGGCTGCTCCCGGCCTGGGTGAATATATTGCAATATACGCCATATTGAACCTGACTGCCTCCATGAGCTTCCTGGTATTTTCAAATTGCTCTTCAGATTCACCTGTAAACCCTACTATTATATCTGTAAAAATGGTAGCCCCGGCTATTAATCGCCTTATTGAATGAATTATTCTGTTATAATCAGCAACAGAATGTTTCCGGTTCATGCGGATGAGTACTTTGTCATCGCCCGATTGCACGGGTAAATGGATTTGTTTCGCAAGGCATGCATACGAAGCAACCATTTCAAGCACTTCGTCACTCATATCGCGGGGGTGCGGAGATGTAAAATAAACCCAAAATTCCTTTCCGGAATTATTGCCATATTCTCCAATTGCTCTTAAAAGTGAGGGGAATGTAAGCTCTGAACCATGTCTGTCGAGACCGTATGAGTTTACATTTTGTCCCAGAAGCGTTATAACCTTATATCCTTTTTCAACAACGTTTTTTAATTCAGATAGTATTTCATGGGATGGCCTGGATATTTCACGTCCGCGTGTATAAGGTACTGCACAAAACGTGCAGAATTTATCACAGCCGTTTTGTATAGGTATAAAAGCTTCGTATTCCGATATATAGGATGGCTGAAGACTCCAGAAATCCTTTATCTTTTCGACAGGTGGCATGATCATTTTAAGCGAGGACCCTGACATCAGCGCATTCCCGGTTGATTCACTTTTCCCTAAAGACGGCTGAGCTCCATATCGGATAGCATATTGACTCACAACCCCATATTGCCCGATCATATCAGGGAAATCTGGTAACTCGCTCATGGCAAATACAAGGTCAAAAAGTCTGAGGAATTTATCTCTGTCGGCAGGGAGCACACATCCTGAAACAAAGGTTATCAGATTGCGGCTGTTCTTCCACTTATTCCACCGGGCAATGCGTGAATAAACTTTATCGATTGATTTCTGCCTGACTGAACACGCCAATATTCCCAATAAATCAGCTTCTTCCTCATTATCAGTCCAGCGGTAACCCATTCCTTCTATAACGGTACGCACTCTTTCGCTGTCGGATTTGTTCATCTGACAGCCCAGCGTAAGAATATAATATTTCATCCGGACACCTTGTAAAACCCGATGTCATGATCCTGACTAAAAATAGACCTCCGTTTTAATATTTCCCGAAGGAAAGCCACGCGAGGTAAGGAGATCATAAACATCATAAATCATATCACAATTTCCGCAAAGATACACCAATGTATCAGAATCCAAAGGTTTTTCCTTAAGGTATTCTGTAACCCGTCCGTTAAAGCTTCCTTCCTTATCCCTCGTTGTACAAAGCATATAACGGTCTGCCGGGTATTTGTGTCTTTCATAAGCTTCCGCACCGTATCTTACGCCGTGCAGAATTTTATAATCCAGCGAGGGAAAAGTACCGGTTATACTTCTGAAAGGGGCGATTCCGGTTCCTGTGCCCACAAACAGTAATTTTTTGTTGAAGTTGTTTTTATCAACTGTAAAATACCCAAAGGGACCATCTACCTCGAGTAATTCACCGGGGATAAGTTTCCTTAATTGCTTTGAAACAAGCCCGGTATCCACCTCCCTGATCAACACTTCAAGCCATGGGTCCTGCTCAGTGCTGTAAATCGAATACTCCCTTACCTGGTTATTTCCCGGAATTCCAAGAGTAATATGCTGACCGGCCCGGAATTCCATATCGTTCCTGTTGAACCGCAATACATAGGTATCCGGGGTCAGAGTCCGCTTTTCCTGGAGACGGTAGACCTTACGGATGTAAATTGAATCGGTAAGAGACATATTTTTTACTGGGTTGCCGATAAGATTACTTTTTTTCGTATGTTTTTTGATGAAAGCAAGGGAGGAATCCATATTGCGATTTTAGTTTGACCAAATAACAATCGATGCGAAGAAATTGTTCTGGATAGGGTTAGGCACCCGTATTTTCATCTATTTTTGCATTATTAAAAACAACTTTTCTTGATATATCCATCTTCTTTTGAATCGAAAACAGGCTTTGACCAGGTCAGAGAACTGGTAAAAGAGCATTGCCTTTTCCAGCCGGGCAGACAAAAAGTAGATGAGATTCGTTTTATTACCGATTATCAAAACATCAGAGAGTTACTTGAACAAACCTCAGAATTTAAAGATATTTGCCTGGTAGAACAGAATTTTCCAACCGATCATTATAAAGATCTTTCTTCCGGCCTTAAAAAAATAAAGGTTGAAGGCTCATTTCTGGAGACTGAAGAAGTCTTTGATCTCAGGCGGTCACTGGAGACCATTAAGGCTGTTTTAAAATTTTTTAATAATACCGCGGCTGATAAATACCCGCGGCTGAAAAGCCTTGCAGGAAAGGTTAAATATTTCTCGTACGTCGATGACAGGATAGATGCAATCCTAACCCGTCAGGGTAAAATAAAGGATAATGCATCACCCGGATTGCGTCATATAAGGGAGGAAATCATCCAAAAACAGTCCAGCGTCGGAAAGCGCCTGCAAAGTCTGTTAAAGAAAGCCATAGATGAAGGTTATGTTGAAAAAGACACAGCGCTTTCGATCAGGAACGGAAGACCTGTTATTCCGGTGCCCGCTTCAAATAAGAGAAGGATTGGCGGAATAGTACATGATGAATCAGCAACAGGAAGAACCGCATATGTTGAACCTTCAGAAGTTGTTGAGCTGAATAATGAGATAAAAGAGCTTGAAATTGCAGAATTCAGGGAGATCATTAAAATACTAACTGCATTTGCCGATGCCATAAGGCCATACATTGATGATTTGTTGCTGACTTATGATTTTCTCGGAACAATCGATTTCATTCGTGCAAAAGCCCTGTTTGCAATCAAGATCCAGGCCGGATTACCTGCTTTGATCAATTCAACAGGATTCAGATGGAGACAGGCGATTCATCCTTTGCTTTACCTGCATCATAAGAAGGAAGATAAAGCTGTTGTACCACTCGATATTTACCTGGATGAAAAAAACCGTATTCTTCTTATTTCGGGACCAAATGCAGGAGGTAAATCGGTCTGCCTTAAAACAGTAGGATTACTGCAGTATATGCTTCAATGCGGATTATTGTTGCCCATGATTGAAAGTTCCGAAGCAGGTGTGTTCAATGATATTCTTATCGACATAGGGGATGAACAATCAATTGAAAACGATTTAAGTACTTACAGCTCGCACATTCAGAACATGAAGTACTTTTTGAAAAGTGCATCTACAAAAAGTCTGTTACTGATCGATGAATTTGGAACAGGTACAGAACCCCGAATTGGCGGAGCCATTGCAGAGGCCATTCTGGATGCCCTGAATAAATCAGGCGCTTTCGGAGTAATAACCACACATTATTCAAACCTTAAACACTTTGCTTCCGATGCACCGGGTATTACTAATGGTGCCATGATGTTTGACACCGGAAAAATGCAACCGCTCTTTAAGCTGGAAATAGGTAAACCGGGAAGTTCATTCGCCATTGATATTGCCCGCAAAATAGGAC
>DATAEX010000272.1:0-2947 GCA_036257765.1 Bacteroidales bacterium | reverse complement strand
CTTACGTTCGCACTCGCTCATAAAATCGGTGGATTATCCAAGGTACTGTCAATTCTGTCTTACTATGATATCAATCTGGCAAAAGTGCAATCGATGCCTATCATCGGAAAAGATTGGGAATACCAGTTTTATGTTGATGTGGAAATAGACAATTACCGCCATTATTATCAGGCTATTGAAGCCATACGACCGTTCACGAGCGGTCTTACCATACTGGGTGAATATCTCAAGGGAAAATCTGTAATGGAATAAAAACAAATACAATTTTAGATTTACGATTTGGGATTTGGGATTTATGATTTGGATTTGGGATTTACGATTGACATTAATAGATTAATTAAAAAGATATATAAGCGATGAACGTATCATTGAAACTCGAAAAGTTCGAATTCAAAGGCATATCCACTGAACGGCCTTTGATCCTGGCCGGTCCCTGTAGCGCTGAAACCGAGGAACAGGTAATGGACACCGCGAGACAACTTAAAGATATCGGCGTGAATATTTACAGGGCAGGATTGTGGAAACCCCGTACACGGCCTAATGCCTTCGAAGGTGTCGGAAAAGAAGGTCTGCCCTGGCTGCAGCGCGTTAAAAAAGAAGTTGGCATGTATACAGCTACCGAAGTGGCCAATGTGAAACATGTTTATGATGCCCTGAAATACGGAATCGATATTATCTGGATCGGTGCCAGGACCACAGCCAATCCATTCGCTGTGCAGGAAATTGCTGACGCACTTAAAGGAGTTGATGTTCCTGTTATGATAAAAAATCCGGTAAGTCCCGACCTGGAACTTTGGATTGGGGCATTCGAGCGTCTTAACAGTGCCGGAATAACCAAACTGGCTGCGGTTCACAGAGGATTTTCCATATACAACCGGACCTTATACCGAAATAATCCCCAGTGGGAAATTCCCATTGAGCTGAAACGTCTGCTTCCGGATCTTCCTATCATCACAGACCCAAGTCACATCTGCGGAAGCCGCGACCTTTTGTATGAAGTTTCACAACGGGCAATGGACCTGGATTTCTACGGATTGATCATCGAATCTCACTGCAATCCTGATAAAGCCCTGAGCGATGCACAACAACAGCTCACCCCTGAAAATCTGGCCAAATTATTGAAGAAACTGGTGCTCAGAACCGCACAGGTGCAGAATAACCTCATTCTTTCGACACTCGAAGAACTTCGCCATGAAATTGACAAATACGATGAAAAACTTATGGATATCTTTGAGCATCGTATGGCAATATCACGGAAGATTGGAGAATATAAAAAACAAAATAATATTACTATTTTGCAAACCAGCAGATGGGATGAGATCCTTCGCGATAAGATCGCTCAGGCGAACAAAAAGGGTCTTGGTGAAGAGTTTATCATAAAAATATTCAGAGCCATACATGAGGAGAGTATTAATCATCAGACTAAAGTGATGAACGGGTGAGGCCATGAAAACAATCACGATACAAACTCCTGCCCATTCTTCCCGCATCCTCATAGGTGAGCGACTCGAAGCGCTCCATAAATACCTTCCTGGTAAAATAATCATCATTACCGATGATAAACTAAATAAGCTGTATGGGCAGCAATTCCCTAAAGCACCCGTTATTGTTATGGGACAGGGCGAGAAAAACAAGACCATGGCTACCCTCGATATGATCTTTGAAAAACTGGTGGAATATGAAGCCGACCGTTCGACCTTCATTGTCGCCATCGGAGGTGGAATTGTCTGCGATGTGGCAGGATTTGCAGCTTCCATTTACATGCGTGGCTTGCGTTACGGTTTTGTTTCCACCACTCTGCTTGCACAGGTCGATGCCAGTGTGGGCGGAAAAAACGGCGTTAATTTCAAAGGCTATAAAAATATGGTAGGTGTTTTCAACCAGCCTGAATTTGTCATTTGTGACACCGCTATGCTTCATACCATGGATGAACATGAATACCGGTCAGGTTTTGCCGAGATAATTAAAGCAGCCGCAATCAAGAGCGAATCCCTGTTCAGCTATCTTGAAAATAATTATGTGGCAGCTCTTAATAAAGACCAGGAGGTTTTGGAAAAAATCATTTATGATTCTGTTAAAATAAAGGCCGACATAGTGGAACAGGATGAAAAAGAAAAGGGGGAAAGAAAAAAGCTGAATTTTGGTCATACCTTTGCTCATTCCATTGAACACAATACCGGCATTTTACATGGTGAAGCAGTGAGCCTGGGGATGGTACTTGCCGCTGACCTTTCGGAAGAACTTGGCTTGCTTCAGCATGATCAGCATGTCAGGCTGGTGAATTTGATTAGAAATATGGAATTGCCTGTTGTACAAAATATCGATTATCTTTCACTTTTTGATGCTATGAAAAAAGACAAGAAGCGGAAAGGTGATCATATTGATATGGTTTTTATCGACCGAATAGGTAATTCAGTAATTAAACCAATTTCAATAAAACAACTAGAAGAAAAGTATCTATGATCTGTGCAAGTATCGGTGAAAAAAATGTAGAAAAATGCATTGAATCAATTAAACGGGTGGATATGGCCGAAATCCGTATTGATCTTGCAGGACTGAAAAATGACGATATCAGAAAAGTATTTTCAAGCGGAAAAAAGCTTATCGCTACCTGCCGGCCCGGCAAAATCAATGATGATGACAGGAAGGATATGCTGAAAATTGCCGTAGAGGCCGGTGCCACGTATGTTGATATTGAATACGAAGCACCACCTGAATATAAAAATGAATTGATCGACCATGCCCATAAGCACCAATGCGATGTAATCATCTCCTATCATAATTATGATCGTACTCCTGAGCTGGAGGAACTGGAAAAGATCGTGCATGACATTTATATACAGGGAGCTGATCTGGCCAAAATCGCCACACATGTTAATATGAACAGGGATAACTCCAAGATACTTTCGCTTTATAAAGCCCCGGGCCGCCTCGTGGCTGTCGGCAT
>DATAEX010000271.1:0-13771 GCA_036257765.1 Bacteroidales bacterium | reverse complement strand
GGAAGGTGTTTCGGACGATTTTCGAAACTATAGATGCCTGATTTTTCCTGCTTTCTTTTTTTGAAAACTTCAATACCCTCCGGTTTCATCAGGCCTTTCATGGTAAGATATTCTATTTTCTTAATATTAATGGAGCTCCATATACTGTTTGGATTCCTTGGTGTGAAACGAATGCAGTACGATTCTTCATCGATCGATCTGCGTATTCCGTCTATCCATCCAAAACAAAGCGCCTGGTCAACCGATTCACTCCAGGTCATACTAGGCTTGCCGGTTTTGGTTTTATAAAACCCTACAATTACTTCTTTTTCAGTCTTATAATTACCTTCCAGCCATTTTCTGAATTCACCGGCATTTTTAAAAAACAAGGGTGCCATAACAGGAATAGTATTTAGAGTATTTTAGAAGTATTTAGAGTACTTAGAGTATTTAGAGTAATTAGAGTATTTAGAAATTGATCTTATAATTAATTTTTATTTCAACATTGCCTTTCATCATCGACCAGACAGGGCAATATGTTTCTTCCGATAGCTTTAAAACCTTTTCCAGATCACTTTCCGATACATCCTGTGATTTGATGATTATTTCCAGGAGTATTGTTTTAAATCCTGTCGGATGCTCTTCTTTTCTGAATCCTTTGGTGTTAATTTCAAAACTTGATATGGTCTTTCGCATTTTCCTGAGAAAAATTAATACAGCACTTCCGACACAAGAAGATAAACTTAATAGAAGCAATTCCAGTGATGTATAGCCTGCGTTGTCGCCTAAAGGGGGTATATAATCAATTGAAACGGGCTCATTGCCAACTACAATTCCTGAAAAATTCAGCTTCTCGTTAATCAGTCTAACAGATGCAGTCAACTCTTTAGATTTATCAATCATGTTTGGATTCCTCCTTTTTTAAATTTAATTATTCACACTCTCCCGTCAGGGGTGAGCTAATTTGATTTGATGATACGTATATGCAGGATGGAATCCAGCCCGGGGAATTGATTTAGAAATTCTTCCCTGTTCAGGTAAAACAGATCAAAGTTGTCAAAAACAGAATTTCCATGACCCTGATATAAGGAATCCACCACATTCATGCCGTTTATAACTTCGCCGATTATGGGAAATCCTTTCACCCCGGAATAATTTATAGTATCCAGTTTCAGATTATCCTTTAAATTAATGTAAAGCTCGGTGTTCCTTGTATCCTTTCCATCTCTGGCAAAGCTTATGGTGCCTCTTGTATTGCTTCCTATAACCGGTTCATCAGGAACTATATATTTGATCCAGTTCTTTATCTCCGACGAATCGGAATTCCCGAACTGGGCTACGTAGTCCGGAACAACCCTGTAAAAAAGCGCATTGTCGAAATAATCATGGCGGATCAATTGATAGAATCTGTCAACAGCCATTGGCGATAACTCGCGGGTAATCTGAGCATCAAAACTCCCTTTTGAGGTTTCTACCCGGATTGAAAATTTATCCGGCGCTTTTTCTTCAATCCATTCCGGATCAAAATCCTTACTGTCACACCCAATAAGGAAAAGTATCAGAATAAGGGCTTGTTTCATCGTGATGAGTGTTTTGGGATGTGAATCTAATCAAAAAAATTATTGTATGTGTCGGTTTTTCGAGTCGTCACTCGTCACTCGTCACTTGTCACTCGTCACTTAAAAAGGATACCCTATTGCCAGATGAAATACGCTGCTTTGGAGCACATCTCTCAAGCTGCCGACACGGTGACTGCCATTAGTAGCATACGGTGTTCTGAGGGGCAACCCAAGGTCGGTGCGAAGTAGAAAAAAACCGAGATCGAACCGCAATCCGAGACCGGTGCCCACAGCAAGCTGCCTGAAAAAATTATCGCGTCTGAATTGTGCGCCGGGCCTTGCCTGATCATCATTTCTGAGCCACACGTTTCCGGTTTCAAGGAACAGGGCACCATTCAATAACTTCGTAAATTTAATGCGGTATTCCAGGTTCATTTCAAGCCTGATATCTCCCGACTGGTCAATATAGCCCTGTGAACCATCATAAAAACTGCCCGGTCCCAGTCCGCGTGCCGGAAAACCCCGGATACTGTATGCGCCACCGCTGAAGAATTGTTCAACATATGGCAATACCGAAGAGTTCCCGTACGGCAGTCCGATCCCCGCATAAAGCCTGAATGCCAGAGTTTGATTGTTGCCGGTAATATAATACCTCAGGTCCGATGTAAATTTGGCAAATTGAGCGTAAACGGCATTCAGGAACGTTCCGGATTCCTCATTAATTCCTTCTGTTTTTGTCGATATTAGACTTATCAGATTTCCTGATGTATAGATCCCTCCCATGAACAAAAAGTTTCCGGGTTTTTCAGCTGTTTTATTATCATATGTGAATTCATATCGGGGTCCAAAAATGAACTGTTCTTCAAAACTACGTCTGATATATATGTTGCTGCCGATTACCGAATCAAATTCCGGTGTGGTTTTAAGCAGTTTAACCGAATTCAGGTAAAACGGATAAAAGGTATGTCGTCTTTTCTCTGAACGGCCCCATTGGTAACTAAGACTGGTTCTTATCGAGCTCAGCCTGTAAAAAGCAGTCCTGTTCAGCAGGCTGAATCCGCCATTTATTGATGTGGTTCGGGCTACAAGATCACTTGTGTTGATCATCCCTCCCGGGAGTATCATTCTCGGAAAAACCAGTCCCGCATTTGCTCCTGCTTCATAAGAATACGACCCCAATTCACCTGAGTAATTCTTGTACCATTGCCATTCCATATTGCCGGTTAATGTTAACTCCAGCTTCTCGGCACCTTTAAAAGCGTTTTTGTGCTGCATACCGGCTTTAATTGAAGGCCCTGTAAAGCCGGTCGATTTTGTTACCAGGTTTGATTCAAATGATAAGCTAATGCTATGGGGTACAAGAATTTCTATCCGTACATCGAGCAAGTGTAAAGCACTATCCTTATCCGGAACCTCAAAGTTCATATTTACCAATCTGAATATGCCCAGGTTATATAGATTGGATAATGTTTTCCTGTAGCCTGATAATGAATATAAGTCGCCTTTCCTGAAGGCGACGGAATTATACAGGATCCCGGGTTTAATAATTGTACCCGGTGAAACAATCACCATATCTTTATATCGAAAGGTATCCATCATAATACTATCGCTTGTGCCGGTTTTGGTTAAACGTATAGTAATGTCATTGATACGGTAACGCGACAACACACCCTCGCTAAGACTTTCCTTTTTTCCTAAAAACAGATCGATTCCTCTGTTGCCGATTCCGGAATCCGCTGAAAGCGAGATATAATCGGGGACGAAATAAAAGTATCCTTTTTCCTGCAGGTCCTGTGCTATACTTGTCTTTATACTTTTTAAGCCAGAAAGATCAAACCGGTCGCCCGGTTCAATCACTTCTGAAAAGTCAGTCTCCTGTATAACACTATCTATCCTTTGCGTTGCAGTGTCATAAGTAATCCGGTTAATATGCCATGGCGGATAAAGTTCAACCGCATAGGAGACTTTTGCTTTTTTCGGATTATGCTTTCCCGGATGAATTGCTGCTGATGCCGTTGAATGAAAGAAGCCGCGGTTATTTAGCTCGTTTTGAATTTTTCGGGCACGCAGTTCCGGATTAACATCCGTAACCAATACAGGTGGTTTAGAAAAGGTCATATAAAGCCAGTTTCCAAGTCCTTTATCTTTTTTAGGCCTTGCATAGTTATAAATCCACAACGAGAGTGGGGGAAGCGCCCGTAGACCTAAAACAGAGTTATTAACTTTGCTTGCTGTTATTGATTTTACATAGCTTTTTACTTCTCCTGCATCTTTCACACCCCGTGGATTATGAATTTTAATATCACTTCGCCCTGTGTAAAGCATCTGTTCCCCGGTTAGAAACCGGGTATTGGAACACCCGCTATATAAAATCATACAGCAAATTATAAAAACATATTGCCAGATTTTCATTATTCGGTATCTCTTTTTCTGTTACCCGGCCATATATCCCTGATGGAGTCAAAGGTTTTTCGGAATATGATGCCGAAACCGGTGCGTTCCACTTCGCCTTCAAGGATATCTTCATAAGATCGTTGTCTGTAAACCTGTAAATATTTTGTTGCAGCAGAATCCAGCCTGTATTCGAACTTAAAATTGCGAGCGGAATAGTCATTCCCTCCCTGTTGGCCATTATTGTTAATTCTGCCGGAGACTTCAACAGATGCCCTGTCATTGAGAATATCCTTTTTAATATCGTACGACAGGCTTGTCTGTGTTTCTTCAGCACCGCCTTCTGTTGGAGTAGTATAGGAATCCACCCCCAATGAAATATCAATGTTTTTAATTGATGTTTGCGTCAGTTTGTTCAGCTGGCTCTCAACAATCTGGTTTACCTGGTCGTTAATTTGGTTAGATGTTGTATAAATACCCGGAATATTTATGGTCTGGAACAACAATAGTGAAACGGCCTGTTTCATCTGTTCTTCCGGACTCATTGAGTTAATAATACTCATCAGGTACTGATCTTCTGTTTTTACAGTAAACAAAACATCCAGAGCCGAAAGGCGATTAGTTAACTTAAGTACTACATTGAAATCCACAATCCGGTCTCTTCTGTCGGTCGGATTTTTATATTTTCCTGTTACCGTACTATTTGCCTCAATCTGCAATTGCGGGTCTTCCATTTTGTCTATCCATCTGATAAAACTTCCGTCCGCAATGCTGAACTTCTTTTCCGCCCATCCCCTGATCTTGAGATTGGCATTGCCGTCACTGATCTCGTATAAACCGGAGAGGTTCGACAGTTTATTTGAAAAAACACTGTAATTCAATGTACCTCCTCCCTGTATATCGAGATTGATATTATACAACTGGTCCTGTAAACTGAAATGAATGACCGTTTCAGGATCTACTTCAACAGTTGCTCCGATAGTGGGACGCTGTTCCTCTACCTGTTTCTCCTTTTCGGTTTTAGGTGAATCTTCGTGGAAATCCGCATTGATAAAAGTGACTGTTTCCTCCATATCCTGTAGCTGGTAGCTGGTCTGATTTGCATAGTATATCTCAGTGCCGTTGTTGAGCGACAGATTTCCCTGCACCCTTGGAGCGGCAAGCGGTCCTCTGACTGACATCTGAGTTCCGACCAGAATAGTACC
This sequence comes from Bacteroidales bacterium, assembly GCA_036257765.1. GTDB lineage: Bacteria > Bacteroidota > Bacteroidia > Bacteroidales > UBA10428 > UBA5072. The sequence goes on along the minus strand of DATAEX010000271.1, from coordinate 8,637 downwards.
GAAGAATGATTCATTGTCCTCTCGCGTAGAATTCATTACCAGAAGAGTTGGAGATGAAATATCAATGCTGGCATTTACAGCATCCCTGTTTGAAAAATCAATGTTGCCATTAACAAATAATTCATTATCCAGCGAATCCATTACCCTGAAACGGTCAAACGAAATCTTATTGTCTGTCAGGGAAATTTTGTCCTCCGGTATCCTGAACAGGGAATTCAAAGCAGATATGCGAACCCTGACATCATTAAGGTTTATGCTTCCTTCAAGCATTTCCTTACCACTACTTGCCGCAGATCTGACATCCCCGGAAAGAGTACCTGATAATTCAGATACAGCATCTTCAATGAAAGGCTTCACTATATTTAAGGACAAGCCGGAAAACTGAGCCTCCAAATTACGATCCCGCGGTGATGTACTGCTGCCCTCAAAATGAATGCCGGCTGAATCCAAGGTAACATCCGTTTCAACCTTGTAAATATCTTTGCCTGACGAATTGTATGAGCCGTTGATCCCCAGCTGAGCTATATTCAAATCGGACCAGGCAACTTCGGTAAGATCAATATCCGCAACGATGCTTGAATTTTCGGTTCCGGAGGTCCTGTATCGCACAGAGCCGTTAATATTGGCGGCGGGGCCACCAGGAAATAATCCGGCAGGGATCAGTGATGAGAGGTTCACATTATCGAACCCTACATCAAATCCAGTCTCAGGGTTTTCCTTAATGGTGACCAGCTTCAACTCAGCGCTGTCGGTAGAAAGTGTAATTTCTGGAAGGAACTCGCCCTTACCGGGGTTATAAGTGAAAAGTTCCGTAGAACTGGTTTGCCACATAGTTCCGTTTAACAATATTTTACTGGTCGGAATGGTCACGATAAGAAGGGAATCATTCAAAAAAGAAGTGAATTCAATTTCAGTGTTCATCTGATCCTTATCTTTTCTTACAAAAAAAACAGTGTGACCTTGATGACTCTTATAATCGGACTGATGCGAAAGTTCAATACCTGAGAAGATTTGGGATGCTATGGATATACTGTCAGAAGTGGTTATCAGCTTGATATTACCAGACGAATCTGTCAATTCTGTTTGGAATTTATTAACCGACAGGTCGCCCATATGTACACCGTTTGCCTGGATGTCGCCATAAAAGCGTCCGGTCTGCTCGCCTGAAGATACCTGTATCGATGCATTTGAAAACTTAAGTGATGTGTCATTGGTAAGCATATTGAGAACAGGATGATACCTGAATCGAGCATCAAAACTGGCAACGGGAATTTGGAAAATGTGAAACGCGGAATCCAAAAAGAAGTTGGATGCCAGAGCAGTGAAATAACCGCTCAAATCTGAAATGAGTTTTCCGGTATTGTTAACAGGATCTTCCATTTCAAATTCAAGGTCCATAAAGTCTGAATTCCCCGTAAACATTGTGCTCGAAGAGTCTGATTCCAGTTTCATTTTTAATAGGCTGATACGGGTTTCGGTTCCGGGTTTTGTCAGTTCAATATCCGACAATTCCAGCATTGCGGATAGGCTGTCAACAGCCTGCTGAAAATTACCGGATATCATTCCGGCAATCGTCAACGTATTGTTTACGAGGCCAAGTCCCGCAGGCATGATCCTAAAATCGCCATTAGTATTCAGAGATAATTCGTTTTCGTTTCGAACAACGGTAGTCTGCAATCCCAGTGTCAGAGCTGTATCACTCACGTTGGTTGAAAGGTATATTTGACGGGGGTTGAGACTTCCGCTAAGCACAATTTTATCATATACATGATTGTTAATATTTACGGAATGCAGGAGCATTCTAAAATCCGAATAAAGCTTGCTGATACTGAAACCAGTTACATCTGCCATAACCGAACCGTTGACTTCCTGTAATATATTTTGTTGGGTAATATCCGCCGGCCTGACATTGTCCAAAAAAACAGTCACGTTAATTCTTTCTTTTGACAGGTCGAAGTTTCCATCTAATGTGATATTTCCGAGACTGCTGAGCATTTTCAGGTCGACCTCTTTTGGAAGTGCCGGATCCGTGAGGTTCGAAATGCTTCCCTTAAGAGACAGCCATAAATCCTGGGATTGATGCAGGTAAAGATTATCAAAACCGGTGATGTTTCCGGTGCGGAGAACCTTTGCATCAATTGTAACCGGAGTCTTGCCGTATTTGATATACCAGGCTTCTTTTCCGAGTTCAGGTTTAAAGTATAGAAGGTCAGAAAGAGCGATCCGGGAATCGGTGACTGACAGCATTGATTGAACAGTACTTTGGGTTAAACCAAAGAGGACGGTATCTGCCTTTCCTTTAAGATGCAGTTCGCTTTCATTTGTCAAAACATGAAATTCAAAAATAGTTTCTGCCTGACGGGAATCAAGTTCTCCGTGGAAATCTCTCAATTCAAAGCCGTTATTTATATGAAATCCGGCTTGTATGATCTTAAGACCTTGTTGATCCTTTTTGAAGGTAATATCCGATAGCTTTGTCTGAAATCCGGAAACGATCAATTGGGGTGAAAGCATTACTTCATAAGATTCGGGGTACTTACCCGATTTGAAACTGCCGTTCTGTATACTGATATCGGCTACTTTTATTTTCCACGGAAAATCAAAAGACCCTGTTGTATCGGAATTTTCCGGCGGATTTTCACCGGTAAATAATGCCACGTCCGTGCCATCAAGATGAAATACCGGCACGATCAGTTCTCTGCCTGTAAGGTCCATTTTGGTTATCCTGACATCTGCTTCCTTTAAGTTGATATTTGCCAGCATCTTTTGCGGTTTGCTGTGATATTGAAGATCAAGGGAGGTGAGTCTGATTTCGCGGATATCAAAGGTCCATGATTTTGATGAGTCACCTTTCGGTTCAACGGGTGTATCATCTTTTTTAGAAAAAGCCCTTATAAGGTTCAGGGGCTGTTCCGGATCATCTTGCGAAAGGCGCAGCATTAGATCATGGGCGTTAACGGAAAGCAGGGTAATTTTTCTATGCAATAGGGTGCGGGGAGCAAAATGAACATTAAGATTTCCGGCAAACAGAATTGTATCGTTTCGTTCCCCGATGATCAGGATTTCTGAAATGCTGATTTGACTGAGTCTGATGGTATTGAGTGCGCCAATGTGAACCGGGATCTCTGATTGCTGCAGATTCCGGTTAATTGTCCTGATAAGGAGTTTTCGCGCAAAAGGAAGGTTGATAGTAAGGATAACAATTAATAACAACCCAAGAAGCGATAGAATGATAATGGATAGTATTTTTAATATCTTGCGGTAAAACATTCTGTTGAGAATATACGAAACGGATTTTGCCTTGAACAATCAACATTGCAGTAAATTAGAACAATTACAAACCGATATTGTTTTTCTGCCTTCCCGCGTGTCACAGGCAACTGCTATCAGAATTCTGGTTAAACAGCGTTATGGCTATAGCGCATGAGCTTCAATATGTAAGCAATTCTTTTCGATGTTTCGAATTAGGTGAATTTTTATGTTCACTTTACTTTCTTAAGATCTTCTCCATCGTCTTTCCTTTTGCCAATTCGTCAATCAGCTTATCTAAATAACGAATTTTTTGAACGAGTTTGTCTTCGATTTCTTCCACACGATAGCCACAAATTAAACCGGTAATTTTTGAAGAATTTTGATTTATTTGTGGTGCCTGCGTGAAAAAGGTCTCAAAATCATTGTTTTTGTCTATTTGTTGCTGCAGGGATTGTTGATTATATCCTGTGAGCCAACAAATGATGGCATCTACTTCTGCCTTTGTTCGTCCCTTCTTTTCAGCTTTTTGTATATAAAGCGGATAGACACTTGCAAATGATGTCGTAAATATTCTTGGTTTTTCCATAGTATATTATTAAAACAAGTTAAAACAAGTTACAATTTAGAAATTGTTGTTGACATTCACTGGTGGATTTTTAAACTTCCGCAAAAATCGCCTTTAACAAAGTGTCTCGGAATAGTGAAAGCCTCAGAAAGGTGTCTGACAGTAGGAAAAACCATTCTCCGATTTAATATCTTAATTGAATAGAGAATCCCGGTGATGCTTTTCCATGGCTCTCGATTATTGCAGGCTGAATGTTCATAGAAAGATCATCGGAGATATCGAAATAGGCGAAATGAGCATCTACCATTGCATCAATTATATTTAAGAAATAAACTGCCGCAAGCCCGATTAAACTTATGTCCCTGTAGCGGCGATAATAATCCTTACCTCCTGAAATATTTGTATAAGTTCTCCCATCAATTTTTGCAGTGTCTTTTCCCTCAAACAGGGCTTTCTTAAATTTCTCTAATTTCATTTGATTGTAGCCAAAGCTATATGCAAAGGCCGTTTCGGCACCATATATAAAAGGCAGCTTCCAGTATTTCCTGTTATAGATCTGACCTAATCCAGGACAAATTGCTGAGTATAAAACAGCTTTTGCCGGAACAGGAGAGTTTTTCCTGAATGAAAGATCTTGCTGCGGAAATAGCTGAGTTGACGGGTAACCGAAGAGGATCATTAAAGCGAATAATTTAAATATTTTCACCTTTAGTGTTTTATTCAGTAATGAAAATTCAATTTATGTCAATTTGGAGATGAACCGATTCAAACTGAAGTTGCTTCGGGATATGTTAAATATTACTAATTTGCGCATAGTATTTGAGCCAGGAGTTTTCAGGGAGTTTCAAACGTTTTAATAGCAAATTATGACTCTTCAGACTAACAGATACTGCAGTTATTAAAAACCTTATGGTTAAATGCAATTTGAGTTTATTTTAGTATATTGTAAAGCAATTAGCTCTTATGACTGACAAAACCAGGAACCTCCCAATGCCAGAAAACTGGTCTGCTTCACCAAATGATGTAAATGAATTCGAACATCATTATTCAAATAACAGGGAAACCTGGGACAAAGCCTTTGCCTGGCTTAAGAATGCTGATTTGAAAGGTATTTCGGCGGGCAAATATGAAATTGATGGTGACAGGGTATTTGCATCAGTCTCAGAATATCGCCCAAAAGACCTTATGGATACACGGTTTGAAGCACACCAAAAGTACATTGATATTCAGTGTTTGGTGAGTGGTATTGAAAGGATCGGAGTGGCACCGCTTTCAAGAGCCAGAATAATCGAAGAATATAATGGAGACAAGGATATTGCATTCTACGAAATACCGGAAGCAGTATGTAAATATTATATTGCGGCACCAGGTAAATATTTTATTTTCTTTCCGAATGATGCCCACAGGCCGGGGATAAAAGTTGAAGGCTCTGAAGAGGTGAGGAAAGTAGTGGTGAAAATAATGGTTTGAAGAAGAAGTTTGAAGTTGTTTGAAGTTGTTTAACTTTATCAAACACTATCAAGCACTATCAAACCCTATCAAACTTTTTCATATCATGCTCAGACTAATTTCTGTTATCTCCTTTGCAATTGCCTACTTCTGCGGAATGCAGGCCCAAATTGTCGTCGGACTCGACAATTGGTACAACGCAGAGGTAAGTCCCGAAACCGGTTATCCCTATCATTACTTATGGAGCGATATAGATGATAGCGGATATTCTCGCTGGGGTGATATTTTTACGGCAAAAGGCGCCAAAATCGCCAGAATATATAAACCAGATGTGGAGTCGTTAAGCCGGATTAATATCTATATCATCGTTGATCCGGATTCTATTGTGGAAAATCCCAGGCCCAATTTTTTTACTCAACATGAACTGACGAACATCACTGAATGGGTGAGAAGCGGAGGAGTGCTTGTTTTGATGGCAAATGATGGTAAGCATTGCGGACTTGCAGGGCTTAACAAGTTATCCTCACGATTCGGAATGACCTTCAATAATGTAATGCTTCATCCCGTTTCAAACAATCAGTATGAAATGGGTGCTTATACCTCATTGCCCAATCACCCGGTTTTCAAGGGTGTGGAGAAAATTTATATGAAAGAAGTCGCATCTATCAAGCTTGCTGAAACCTGTAGTCCCGTACTTACTGATAATGGACAGGCTGTAATCGCTGAATGCAGGTTTGGTAACGGATTTGTTTTTGCTGTAGGTGATCCCTGGATCTATAACGAATACATCGACCACGACCGCCTGCCGGAAAGCTTTCAAAACAGGAAAGCCGCGGAGAATCTGACGGAGTACCTGATGTCGGTTGCAATTGCAGCAAATTCAAATGGTTTCAGATAGTTTCAGATGGTTTCAGGTGTTTCAGGTTGTTTCAGGTTGTTTCAGACTTGCCTGCCGAAGCTTCAAGCGCAGGCAGGTTGTTTCAGATTGTTTAATCCAGGGGTCATGGCGAGTCCCGATTCCTGCGGGATGTGGCCATCTGCCAGCACATGCAGAACTTTCATCGAAACACCTCGTAGTTTGATTCGGTTTGATAGGGTTTTCAAACTTCTTCTTCAAATCCTAACCTCGGCATTTTTCACTATATTCAAACCGGAATCCCAAAACAATACAATTTAACCATGAAATCTTTCTATCCATTTTTATTTGTCGTGCTTATACTGAGCGCGAGATGTTCATCGGAAGATCCGAAAGACTCCCCGGTTGCGGTCAATGGTCAATTAGCTGTCAGTGGCACGCAGCTTGTCAATGAAGAAGGCAATCCTGTTATTCTTCGTGGCGCAAGTTTCGGATGGCACAACCTATGGCCCCGGTTCTACAATGATAAAGCTGTCGACTGGATTGTGGACGACTGGAAATGCAATGTTGTCAGAGCGTCCATGGGAGTCGCCATTGAGGATAACTACCTTGAAAATCCTGAATACGCGCTGCAGTGTGTAAATAACGTAGTAAAAGGCGCTATAAACAAAGGAATATATGTACTCATTGATTTCCACAGTCATAAAAAACATACCGAAGAGGCTGTGAAATTCTTTGAGATAATGGCTCAGCAATACAGGGATTACCCGAATGTGATTTACGAGATATGGAATGAGCCTGATTACTATTCCTGGAAAGAGGTGAAAGAATATTCGGAACAGGTTATCGATGCCATTCGCACCATTGATGACGATAATATCATTCTTGTCGGATCACCGCACTGGGACCAGGATATCGATACTGTAGCAGCGGATCCCATTACCGGGCGGACTAACATTATGTATACGATGCACTTTTATGCAGGGACACATAAAAAATGGTTGCGTGACAAAACCGATGCAGCCATCGAAAAAGGAGTACCAATTTTCGTGTCAGAATGCGCCGGAATGGAAGCTTCAGGCGACGGGCCCATTGACGAAGCAGAGTGGAATCAGTACATCGACTGGATGGAAAGTCGCAAAATAAGCTGGATTGCATGGTCGATTTCTGACAAGAATGAAACATGTTCCATGCTGATACCCAGGGCTTCATCGTATGGTGAATGGACTGACGACGTCCTTAAAAAGTGGGGTAAGATTACGCGGCAGACGATAAGAGAGAGACAAGGGCAAAATTGAGATAACCTTTACCTCCCCAACTCAATTGCCGCAATTATAAACGGTGCTACGCCTTTGGGATCGTTGTCAACCTGCTTTTCGGTTATGTAATACTTGTAAGACCCGTCACGGTAAGGATTGCCACCAAGGCCGCAGCCGCCGCAAATATTATGCATGGTAAGCAGACCGTTTTCATCTTCGGTTATAAGCTCTTTTACAATGCTGTCGAATGCCTCATTCGCTATATCCAGATATTTTTTTTCAAGGTATCCCTTATTCGCACCCCTTGCAAAAACATAAGTGAACATTGCAGAGCCGGAACCTTCGATATAGTTGCCTTCTCTTCCTCCTTCATTCAGCACCTGAAACCACAGGCCGGTTCTCGGATCCCTGACCTTCAACAGAGCATCACAGGTGCTGCTGAGAATCATGAGTAAGGAATCCCTGTCCGGATGATCCTCCGGCAAATAATTCAACACATCCACAATGGCCATGGTGTACCAGCCCATTGCCCGGCTCCAGGGATATTTTGATTTTCCGGTTTCAGAATCACACCATTGCTGCGAGCGGCTTTCGTCCCATGCATGAAACAGAAGTCCGCTCGACGGATCTTCAGTCTTATCATAAATAAGCTTTATCTGATGAGTGACAGTGTCAAACCACCCCGGAGCATTGAATTCCCTGGCGTATTGCGCCAGGAAAGGAGAAGCCATATAAATTCCATCGAGCCACATTTGCCAGGGATAGATCTTTTTGTGCCAGTATCCTCCGGCATGTGTTTTCGGATGTGTTTCCAACTGACCCACAAATCGGTCGAGTGCTATCCTGTATACCGGATTTCCTGTCCTTTTATAAACCGTAATTATGTTTTTGGCCGGATTTATACGGTCAAGATTGTATTCTTCCGGGTTATAATCGATAACAGAACCATCCTCTCTTACAAAATATGCCACATAATCCTCCATATATTTGGAAAATTTCGGATCAATATTTCCAAGTCTGTCGATTGCCTGACCAAGGAAAGCGACATCGTATTGCCACTTGATTTCTTTCGGATTAAGATAATGAATGAGGCTGTCGGCCCTGTACATAACTGATTCTGCCATAAGTACAGACCATTTTGCAGAATTATCAGGCTGGCCAGGTGTTCTTGAGCCGCAGGCTGTAAGTAGCATAAAGAAGAATCCAGATAGAAAGGCAGGTCTCATCGTTTTGTTTTCAACCTTAAAATTAGTAAT
>DATAEX010000265.1:0-3326 GCA_036257765.1 Bacteroidales bacterium | reverse complement strand
TCGATGATCAATCCGGTAGCATCTCTAATAAAATATCCATTGATTGCAATATAAGTGATGATTTTGTATCAAAGGAAGTTTCCGAAATTGTATTATACTTAGCCTTTCACGACCCTGTAAGGCCTTTCCTGAGATGGCCGGCAAAAATTGATCTACGGGGTCCACCTTTAGGCTGACTCCATGCCAGGAATTAATGATCTATTTTATAGTTACAGGGATACAGGAATGTATGATATCCGCCGTAACTTATTTTAAAACTATTAAATAATTTGAATCAATTATGAGAAACATTTTAGCAGTAACCATAATGTTGTTTGTGTTTATGTCATGTGAAAAGGATGAAAACACTGACAGCAGCACTTTTACATCAAAAACCGTGTCAATGGGACAAAACAGCGATAACGATGTTTACTATAGCCTTGCAAATGGAGAAGTTAGTAATTTAAACCGTTCTGGTTGGGATATAGCCTTTTCAGTACCACTTCAGACGGCTACCATTTTAATAAATGAAGGTGCAGGCGTAGAACTTTACTGTGTGGGGGATACCAATGACTGGAATGCCGTGGATGAAAACAGCATCTCCGGCCTTTCACCCCGTTTTAATGATGAATCCGACCGGACAATGGGAGCATTTAATGTAAATGCAACCGGATTTCCGAATTACGGCTGGGGTACATATCATGGGGGAAATCCCGATCATAATGTGGGAGGTGACTCAATTTATGTAATTAAACTGACTGATGGTTCATTTAAAAAGTTTATGGTCAGGGTGAAACTGGGAACCAGTTCCTCAAATGAATTCCGGTGGGCTGATCTGAATGGTGAGAATGAAATGACAGCATCTTTGTCCACGGCACCCTATGAGGATAAAAAGCACTTTATTCATTATTCAATTGTAAATAATGAACCGGTAGAAGCGGAACCTGATATGACGGAATGGGATCTTCTGTTCACCAGATATCTGATAAAAATACCGGTAGGTCCGTCCGTTTTTATGGACTATCCGGTAATGGGCGTATTAAGTAATCCCGATGTCAGAATTGCAAAGGTAACCGGGAAACATCCTGATGAAGTTACTGAATCGGATGCTGTCGATTTCTCAGATAGGCCGGATGTAATCGGTCACGACTGGAAGATTTCGGACCCTGTGACACATGAGATATCACTGGCCGACAGCACAAGCTATTTTATCGAATCGGTAGATGGAAAGACATATTTGCTGTATTTTTCCGATTACGGGGGAAATGCAGATGGAACGATCGGGTTTAAAGTAAAAACCATTGATTAGTACTCGCAGAAAATGGACTTTCGCGTATAAGCAGGCCAGATTTTTTATCCTGACCTGCTTATATATTCTGCTCTATACGATCCGGGGATCTGCTCAGAATGTCGAAGAAATTATTATTGAACCAGATACACTGGAAAAAGTAGTTGTAACAGGACAATTCAGGCCGCAACCTGCTGATCGCTCTATATACAGAATTGAAATAATCGACGATAAAGATATCAGACTCAAAGCGGCGAATAACCTCGGAGAACTGCTGAGAACCGAACCTGGTTTTCAGTTGCGCTCAGATGGGATACTTGGTGATTTCATAAGAATCAGAGGATTGACGGGTGAGCATGTAAAGATATTAATTGATGGCATGCCGGTAACCGGCAGGGTGGCGGATCGTATAGATTTATCGCAATTGACTCTGGAAAATGCGGATCATATAGAAATAATCGAAGGTCCTATGTCGGTTGTATATGGAAGTAATGCGCTTGCCGGCGCTATAAATATAATTACACGGGATTATGAGAATGAACTATTGAATTTCAACACGGATACATATTATGAAAGTGCCGGAACATTGAATTTTAGTGTGAATGGTGCGGTTAAATCGGGTTCACACACTTTCAGCATGCATGGTGCCCGGAATTTTTTTCCCGGATGGGGACCGGTTGACACATCACGATATAAAACCTGGAAGCCAAAACTTCAATACATTACCGGGGCAGGCTACATGTACAAAAAGCCTGATTTTAAAATCAATCTGAATACAGATTATATGAATGAAGAACTGAGAGATAAAGGTGCTCTCACTCAGGCTAATTTATATGAAAAAGCCCTTGATGCTTATCATTTCACAGAGCGTTGGAATAACAGATTGAATTTGATTTTTACCAACAGCGATGACTTTGTTCTGAATCTGCAGGCAGGTTATTCATTTTATAAAAAAAAGAAAGTTACTTACCTGAACGACCTGGTAAATCTGAAAAAAGAGATTGCCGTGGATAAGGATCTTCACGATACAACGGTATTTAAAATGCTTTCAGCCAGGGGTTTTGTATCCAATATACCCGGCAATGCATTTGAATACCAGGCAGGCTTTGACATTAACTATGAAGAAGCCCATGGCAAACGTACCGGAGGGAACAGAAATCTATCCGATTTTTCGGGATTCCTGAATTTTATAATAAGTCCTTATCGCAATCTCCGGATTCAGCCCGGGTTGAGGTTAATGAAGCATTCTGATTTCAGGTCACCACTCATTTATGGTATAAGCCTTGATTACAAACCTGAAAATTTTACATTTAAAACTTCATATGCCCGTGGTTTCAGGGCGCCATCTTTAAAACAGCTCTACTTACAATTCATCGACAACAACCATGAAATCCATGGTAATGAAGACTTGAAGCCGGAGATGGCTGACAATTTTACGTTTTCTGCGGATTATGTCTTCGTCAGGAATAGACATATGATGGGATTTGAGGCCGGACTTTTCTATAACAACATTCGTGATGCCGTCCAACTGGCAATAAGTACAAGTCAACCCGGCTGGGGAAAATATTTTAATGTCGACCGGGAATACAGTACAAAAGGTTTTGAAGCAGCAATCAATTACAGGTATTCTCCCGGAGTATTTTTAAATGCAAGTTTTGTAAATACCGGAAGATCCAGGCTGGATGATCCGGGTGAATTCTTCTGGTCGTTTGATTTTACATCATCTGCCGGATGGACACTGAAGAATCCGGGGTTGCAATTTGCTGCGTATTATAAATATAATGATGCATATCTCGAATTCGCAGGCAACTATAATCAGGAAGGACAGCTTGAAGGTATTGCCCAACAAAAAACTTCAGGATACCATATTTTGGATGTAACTGCGTTAAAAAAAATTTTCAGAAATAAAATCATTGTATCGGCAGGTGTAAAAAATCTGCTTAATGTAACGAAAATTAGTTCCCTGGGGAATGTTGATATTCATGGAAGTATAGATAACGATCTTTCAGCCGCTTATGGAAGAACTTTGTTTCTGAGTGCATCCTATAATTTCAGTAAA
>DATAEX010000264.1:0-5895 GCA_036257765.1 Bacteroidales bacterium | reverse complement strand
ATATCAGCAAAGTATTCAATTATTTAACTACAGCGACCTTAAGATTATATGATTTCCCGCCTTGTTTTGCCCTGAGGATATAAATCCCGCTTGCAATGCCTTTAACATTAACTGGTATAATGTGCTGGTAAGGGCCGTAATTGTCATTAATAACTACCTGGCCCTGCATATTGAACAGCGTAATATTAACCGCTTCCTCTTTCATTTCCCGGAACCGGATATAAAAGAACGCAGATGAAGGATTAGGATAAACTGTAACGAAGTCATCAGGAGTATTTTCATTTTGATCGGGAAGTTCACCGTAGACAACAGGATAAATCGCGAAGGAGGACCGTACAGAACCATCTGAATAATCAAGCAGATCTGTCCATTGTGTGCCATCTGAAACAAATGCGGTTGCAGAACCATTCAATGAACGGTTCGCGGCCATATAAACTGAAAATGTATCCTGGGTAGCAGGATAAAAAAGCTCGAAACCTGCGAAAAATATTGAACCCGGTTGCACCGCTGAATCAAATTCAACGAAATTCATTGCTTCAGGTATAAGATTATCCAGCGGTACAGATTGACTGTAGATAATACTTTCCGGTGTGGACGAACCGCTCCAGATTACTATATTGAGATACCGGTTATTGCGAGAAATAAAATTATCCTTTACAAAAAGGTTTATTCCACTGATCATTTCAGCTGTTGTTTCAAATTTCTCCGCGAACCCGGATGTGCCGAGATTATTATGGCCTGAATATGATCCCCAAATCAAACCATCTGATTCAACAGTCAAAATCTCTTCATCAGCAATATTAGATAACGTATCGCCTGTCTCCCAAAAAGCAGAATAAGGATCGAAACCATCGAGAAAGCCCGAAGTTTTTCTACCTGGATCGAGCCATACAGCAAGTTGTTGCTGTGGTGATGCAATATCTTTCCAGCTATGACTGAACATTTGAAAATAATCCTTTACCGGATTTTCACATTTTGCCAGACCTCCTGTCAGAGTGCCTTTTATTCTACCGGCCGCATCAAAATAGGGAGCCCCTGATGATCCAGCTTCTGTAGTCCCTGACTCCCAATGAGAAACAAGCCAGTGCGTATTATCTTTATAAAGGTTCCCAAAACTTGATACTGTAAGGGGGTGTTGTTCAAATGCTATTTTTTTCACATCACCAAGGGGGTGATGGATAACTAATCCCGATTGCGGAGCGATCTGCCGGTAATCCCAACCGGCATAATAAGGATGATAAGTAAAAGGTACCGGTTCTAATAATTCAAGTAAAGCAAAATCAATATCATCACTCCTGGCACGGATTGTAGCTCCAGAAAGTGCTCTTGAAGTATTTCCGTCGGGCCCGTCACAAAAGGGACTCTCATATTGGAAATAGAACACAGCTGTATTTGCTTCTTTCTCCTCCTTAAAACAATGTCCTGCAGTAAGTATATAATGAACACCTTGATTTTGTGAAGTATTTACAAGTGTGCCGGTGCATCGTTCATGACCTAAAAACACAATTCGTACAACTGAATTTTTTATTTTCTCAATTATACTGTCGTTACGGCAAACTATATCCTCATTGCAAACTCCGGAAGTACCAAACCATTCATCTCTTTTGAGGAATATATCATCTGAATAATAGTCACAACCTATACCTGAAATTCCAAGATCACCGAAATCTTCCAAATAAGCAGGGACTTGCATTTCGATGATGATGGTATTGCCCGGAACATAAGATGTTGCCAGCTGACTGAACGACTTATTGTTTAAATCGGATAATGCTCCGATTACGTTCAACTGGTAAGGATCATACAAAAAAATTCTTATACCACTGCTGATCCGGTACGGAGAAAAAATAACATTCAAAAGCGATGCATTATTTACAGTAAACCCTATCCGCCAGATACGCATTCCGTCAGACAACGTATCCCATGCCCCTGAATTAGCAGGAGTGAAATCGACAGGAATCAATGAACCGGATCGGGCAGGTTTTAGAAAAAGGCTATCCCCGTTGAGTAATGCATTCTTCTCTGATTGCATTTCGGCATGAATTGAATAAACAGGTACATCAGGAGTACCATGGAGGCCTATTGGCAATGGCTTTCCTGGCCGTGAAAGCTGGCCCTTTACAGGTGTATTCAAAAGAACCGAAATGCTTACAAAAAATATGTAAATACCGTAACGACTGGTCATAGCGTAAAAATATCAAAAATGCTTTTGATCTGACCGGTTTTTACAATTTAGTTAACCGGAAGTTATATATCCGGATAACGTAATATATGAGAAGACTATTGCAAATTGAAAACGGCAGCATTTGGGCCGATTCCCACTGTACCTTGTCCGAATTGAGTTCCATTGGCTTCATAAATTTTCATAGTCCCATTGCCGGTAAACGAGGATTCAAAAACATAGATGCGCCCATTTTCGGGATGCACATCAAGTCCATAATAATTGCCCGGAATAAATGGATCTTCAGCTATAACAGGATCAGTAGCATCAAGCTTATATATTCCATCAGGCCGGATATAATAAATCGTTGCACCATCTGGGGAAACCGCGCATTTAGCGGGCACTGTGGAATAATCAAGGGCACTTCCTACCCTACCCTGCCAGATTATACTATTATTCTCAGTATTTATTTTCTGTATATAAGAGTCAGTCTCAATGTCCGCATAATCTGTATATCCTTTACAATACACCCATAAGTAATTCTCCTGATCAAGAACCATATCAACCGGAACTTTTTCAACAAAAATGGTATCTTCCACGATGTCAGAACTGACATCAACAACACTCAATGTTGAATCGGAACCCCAGCCTCCGCTGTTAGCGACATAAACCTTATTATCCAACTGCAACAATGCTTCAGGCCCAAATCCCACGTTAATACTATCTTCAATTTCCATGGTGTTTAAGTCAGTTACATATACTTTTCCTTCAAAATTACCTGATGTGAGATAGCCCTTTTCTCCGGATACCTGTAAAAAGTACCTGGGATAATTAACTATCAAAGGTTCCCTGATTGCCTGAAAAGTTCGCAACCGTACAATTTCAAGCTTGGCAGAATGATTTACTACTATTACTCCAATACTGTCGTTTACAATTGAAAATGATTGAACGATATCACCGAGCGGTCGCTCGTTTGCAGCATAGAAAATATCATTAATTATTAAAGTGTTTGATTCACTTACAAAACTAATTGAACCGTTATTGCTGTTTAAGGAACCCTCATTAACCACAAATATTCCCAAAGAATAACCTTTGTTCACTTCAGTGTCTTTACTTTTTTCACAACTCATTATACAAGCTACCGCTATAATAGCAAACATTGTAAAAGTCAATTTTTTCATGAATCTTGTTTTTTGATTATTGTTCATTATTTCTGCTGAATCCTAATGATAATACAAGTTGAAAAGTCCTTCCGGGAACCGGGTATGAACGGATTATTTCGTATTGCTTATTTAACAGATTATCACACCGGAACCATATTCCAAAAGGCATAGAGCTGAACTTTACTGAATATCCGACGGAAGCGTCAAAGACGGTATATGGTGGCAACTGCAGACTGCGGTTCCCTGTTTCAACTGTTTCACGAATTCCTGTATAAACGCACGAAATGTCAAGTAATACATTTCCGTATTTTATCTGGGCAGATGCCCTTGATGACTGTGACGGAACATAAATCAGCTGGTTTCCTTTGTAAATCGGATTACCATCATAGGTTTCCTTTATAACAGAGCGGTTAAAATTGTAATTCAAAAAACCGGATACGGAAATCGGATAAATAAGGAATGAAAAATCAATCCAGGTCTCAATACCACTTGCATGGACCTTTTTATATTCAACCGGAGTCAGAGAGTCTTTTAATATCCACTGAATCCAATTATCAACGGATTGATAATATGCAGTCAGTTTGACGGATATATGTTGATTTCCTCTGATGTCATTTAATATATTCCACTCGGTTGAAAGTTCTCCACCCAATCCTTTTTCCGGACGGAGATCAGGATTTCCTCCCGGGCGCCAGTATTTTTCGTTTAAGGTGGGCTTTCGGAATTTTGTGGACAACGTGACACGGATCGCAAGGTCGTTGTGCGGCATAAAACGAATGCCGGCCGAAAATTGAGGCAAAGGATTTAATCCGCGGTAGAATTCTTTTCTAAATCCCGTATTTAGGATGAAGTCTTTATATATATACTTAAGATTTCCATAAAAGGCCGTTTCGGTCTCTTTAATTTTACTTATATAATTCGCAGATTCGCCAGTAATTAATGAATAGGATAAACCGCCTCCTGCAATCAGCCGTTTCGTTATGAAATGACGATATTCCGTTTCATTCAAAATTCTGCTGGTATTGATCCTTGAATCTATAAACGCTAAAGAGTCTCCCGGCTTTCCGTTAACATAGTTAAGATAATCCGACAAATATGCCGAACGGATATGAAATGCCGATTTCTCACCATTTTTCCTGTAGCTAATATACGCCCTGAACAAACTATCTTTTTGTCTTGCATTGCTTGTTTCATAAGATCCCATAACGGCAGGTATCCTGAGAATTTTCTTCTGATACCACGTTCCTGCTTCAAAATAATTCCCTTTACCGGCATTTATGTATACATTCTGTAATATGCCTGCATCGGAATACTGATTGTTGGTATTTTTTCTGAGGGGTGATCCATGCCAGTATATATCCTTGAAATAAAAATTGTTATCTGCTTCTGATTTTATAAACGAAATATTATATTGTATTTTGCTTTTGCCGGCCTGGAGAGCAATTAAATGACCCAGATGACCATAACTGCCGATGTTGAATGAATACTGTGTTGTAAAACGGTTATTCCAGTCGGGCTCGTTATCCAGGTTAACAGACCCTCCGAAAGTACCGCTTCCGTATAAACTACCGGATGCACCATTTATCACTTCAATGCGGTGCACAAAGCCGGCTGGTAACAATGACAAATCGGCCTGACCCGTGGTCGGGGAATTCAGAGGTATACCGTTCCATGTTACCTGTGTATGGTTGCTGCCAGTACCGTGCATTGAAACTGACGTCAATGAACCATAGCCACCATAATTACGCGTTATAAGTGGCGATTTTCTCGACAGCAAATAGCCGACATTCTCATGTTGAACGACGGGATTAGACTCAGAATTTATTGTCAGTGTAGTATGATCATCAGAAAAGAACTTTTTATTGCTCTCCACAACAACCGGAGATATCTCCTGAACTTTTTGTTCCTGCGCAAGAGTTAAAAAAGGAAGAAGAATAAGAATGAATAACAGGTAGATTTTTTCCATTTTATTGTTTGTTCCCGAACATTTATGATCATGGCAGGTCTTCTGACTTTCTCTTTCGGGCGGCCTTCCCATCCCGGCAACTCGGGACAGTGGCAGGATATGCCCTTTTTTAATTAGAGATTACAGCAGCGGGTACTGTCCAGGATTCTCACCTGGTTCCCTATTAACCGGTTTCCAGTGAAGGTTACCGGAACCATAATCGAAACAAAGATATGAAAAAGATTTCCGAATTAGGATATATTATTTATCAACAGCCATCATGTTGCTGTTGATTTGCTATTTTTGACGGTGTTATTAACAAAAGCCCGGGGAATGAGATTCCTGAAAGTTTTATGTTTAATTATTTTGTATGCGGGACCCGCTCAAGCGCAGGAAAATCTGAAAGAAATAGCTGAATTATCCGACAGTGTCCCGGATATTAATTTCTTTATGATATCCTTTGATTATTCAACGAACACGAATATTCCCGGCAATATCAATAGGGATATCAGGCAACCATCATTATCCCCCTCAGTCGCGTTTGTCAGTAAATTCGGTTTAGACGCACTTATCGCCGGAAATTTCACGGACAATTCGGATGATTCATTACATAGTTTTTCAAATGAATT
>DATAEX010000257.1:0-5612 GCA_036257765.1 Bacteroidales bacterium | reverse complement strand
AAATTGGGAGATTTTATTGCATTTCGGGCTGCAATAGCCTTGTTGAAGGAAACAGGCAGGGAAAATATTATTAACGAAGTATACCGGAAAGTAAAAGAAAGTGAATTCATTCCGCGCGAGGAGACAATTAACCACGTGAAGGAAATATATAAACCCTTCAGTCCCGATGCTATATCGACAAAAATTGCCGAAATGCTAAAGACGCCCGATATAAAAGCTGATATACGGATCGTTTATCAGACCATTGAAAACCTGCATAGAGCCATCCCCAATCATTTGGGTGACTGGTACTTTACCGGCAATTACCCTACACCCGGAGGTAACCGTGTAGCCAACCGTTCCTTCCGTAACTTTATCGAAGGCCGCAATGTAAGAGCGTATTAATCCCCATCCTGACAGGTCTTTAAGTACCTGTCAGGTTTGGGGTAAAGTCACATTCCTCACAGGTACTCATTTCATACCGAACAGAAGAAAAAATTTACTCGTTACACACCTGACAGGAGTAATACCTGTCAGGAGGCAACTTTTCTCCCCGTCACACCTGACAAGAGCAAAACCTGTCAGGATGCGACTTTTTTTCTATATTTGTTTCAAATCTCTTATCATGTCTGAAAAATCAGAAAAACGTTCTTTCTGGGAGAAGTTTAAGCATAAATACAGATTATCAATATATCGCGACGAAACGTTTGAAGAATTACTCAACCTCAGGCTTACCAAACTGAATGTTCTCGCCTTGGTTGGTATTGGCATTTTTATTTTCCTCATTATCGTTATCTCCGTTATTGCCTATACTCCGGTTCGTGAACTCATACCCGGTTACCCCGATGAAAATACTGTCCGGAATATTTATCTGAATAATTACAGGCTCGACTCTCTTGAAGTTGAATTAGCCAAACGTGACGCCTATTTTGAGAATATAAGACGGATTATATCAGGCGAAAAGGCTGACCCGGTTTTTAAGGTATCCGATACCTCGACCTTAGAAAGCCGGCCAAACTACAGGAAAACATCACAGGATTCGGCTTTGCGGAAAATGGTTGAAAACGATCAGTTCGGCCTTTCATTAACCGAAAACCGTAATGCTCGTCCCGCTTTCTTTAATGTTATGTTCTTCCCTCCGGTAAAAGGAATAGTTACCAATGTATTCAATTCAGGCAAACAGCATTACGGAACCGACATAGTTGCCGGAACCGACGAAGTGGTCAAAGCTACCCTGCCCGGTACCGTAACCATGTCGGGTTGGACAATTGAAACTGGTAATGTAATTCAGGTACAGCATACCGATAACATCATATCCGTATATAAACACAATGCCGAATTGCTTAAGCATATGGGTGATCATGTAAAAGCAGGCGAACCCATAGCGATTATCGGAAACTCGGGCGAATTAACAACAGGCCCGCATCTTCATTTTGAACTGTGGTATAACGGAACTCCTCTGAATCCGCAGGATTATATTTCGTTCTAAAGCCTTAACGGCTGATGCAGAAGAAAAAAGTAGCA
Organism: Bacteroidales bacterium; assembly: GCA_036257765.1. Lineage (GTDB taxonomy): Bacteria > Bacteroidota > Bacteroidia > Bacteroidales > UBA10428 > UBA5072. The sequence goes on along the minus strand of DATAEX010000257.1, from coordinate 4,109 downwards.
ATACTAGGTTCCACTGGCTCAATTGGCCGACAGGCTCTTGAAGTGATACGGCAGCATCGTGATGTATTGGAAGTTGTTACCCTTACTGCCGGTCGTAATGCGGATCTGCTCATTGAGCAGGCTATAGAATTTCTGCCGGCATATGTGGTTATTGCCGATGAGAATCAATTTCATACGGTTCGTGAAAATCTGTCCAGGCTTCCGGTTAAAGTGCTATGCGGAGTTAAAGCCTTATCAGAAGTGGCTGCAAATCCTGATGTGGATTTAATTCTTGCTGCTATGGTGGGTTTCTCCGGTCTTCTTCCTGTTTACGAAGCCATCAGTCATGGAAAGGAGGTTGCTTTGGCAAATAAAGAGACCCTCGTTGTCGCCGGATCACTTATTATGGATCTTGCCCGGCAGAAAGGGTCAAGAATACTTCCTGTTGATTCGGAGCATTCAGCCATATTCCAGTGCCTTGCAGGAGAGAAGCGCTCCTCTGTGGAAAAGCTGATCCTTACCGCTTCCGGGGGACCATTCAGGGGAATGGATATTAATCAGCTTGAAAAAGTCACCCGCAAGGATGCTCTCAGGCACCCTAACTGGTGTATGGGCAGCAAAGTTACAATCGATTCAGCATCATTGATGAATAAAGGACTTGAAGTTATAGAAGCAAGCTGGCTATTTAATATTCAGCCCGCTTCGATCGACGTGGTCATTCATCCGCAAAGCATTATCCATTCGATGGTGCAATTCAGGGACGGTTCAATTAAGGCGCAAATGGGACTTCCGGATATGCGGGTTCCTATAGCATATGCCCTCGGATATCCCGACAGGCTTAATTTGGATTTTCCCGGGTATAATTTTAATGAATGCAGTCAGCTTACCTTTGAAAAACCTGATCTTAAGGTCTTCAGAAATCTGTCTATCGCTTATAATGCCCTTGAAAAGGGAGGGAATTTGCCCTGTATTATGAACGCTGCCAATGAAGTGGTGGTCGATGCTTTTCTCAATGATCGCATTTCTTTCCTTCAAATGCCCGACGTTATTGAAAAAACAATGAGCCGGGTTTTATTTATATCCGATCCGACGCTGGAAGATCTTTGCAATTCAGACAGTGAGGCCAGAGAGATGGCCAGGAAGGTCATCGGTAACCGGTAATAACATACCGATTACTGATTCCTGATTACCAATTACTCTTTAAATACTATCTTTGTAACTCATAAATAACTAATACATGGGCGTTGTAATCCAGATAGGCCAATTGTTATTGAGTCTGTCAATCCTTATCATTCTTCACGAACTCGGTCACTTCTTATTTGCACGTTTATTCAATACGAGGGTTGAAAAGTTTTACCTCTTTTTTGACCCGTGGTTCTCCATCTTCAAATTTAAAAAAGGAGATACCGAATACGGTATGGGATGGCTTCCTCTTGGCGGCTATGTTAAAATATCGGGCATGATCGACGAGTCGATGGACCGTGAGCAATTGAAACAGCCTCCCCAGCCCTGGGAATTCCGGTCGAAACCGGCGGGACAGCGATTGCTGATCATGCTTGGCGGCGTCCTTGTAAATCTTATCCTTGGCTTCCTGATTTACTCTGCTGTTCTGTATACATGGGGTGAAAAATACCTTCCCAATAAAAATCTTACGGAAGGTCTGTGGTGCGTTGACTCTACTGCTATTGATATCGGTTTCCGCAATGGTGACCGGATCATTTCAATAAACGAATATGAACCGCAACGCTACGAAGACATCTACCGCGAAATAATATTTGGCGGAAGTGTAAAAGTACTTCGCAATAATAAAGTTGATTCGTTTTATGTTCCTAAAGACTTTATAGGCAGCCTTGTTAAGGAACGCAATTTAATGCTTTTTTATCCCAGGGTACCGTTTATTATCCGTGAAATACCCGATACTTCAATTAATTTAACATCGGGACTGAAACCGAAGGACCACCTGATCAGCATTAATAACATTCCTGTAAAATATTATGATGAGTATCTTGAAATAGCCGATACACTTGCTCCGGGGAATTACAGTGCAGGGATCTTACGCGACGGCAAACCGGTTAATCTCAATCTTACTCTGACAGAGCAAAAAAAGCTGGAAGTGGTCGCGTTGATTCCCAATTTTGATGAACTGGAAAAACTGGGCCTTTATAAACTCGAAACACGCACATTCAGCTTTCTTGAGGCCATTCCTGCAGGATTCAGGCTGGCCGGATCACAGCTTAGTTTTTACATAAAGCAATTCAAGCTTATTTTCGATTTTAAAACGGGTGCATATAAAGGATTGGGAGGATTTGGCACAATCGGAGGATTGTTCCCTAAAGTATGGTCGTGGGAAGCGTTCTGGGAAATCACAGCATTCCTTTCACTTATACTGGCCTTTATGAATGTACTACCCATCCCTGCTTTGGATGGCGGACATGTAATGTTCCTTCTTTATGAGATAGTTACAAGGCGAAAGCCCAGTGAGAAATTTATGGAATACGCCCAGGTTGTAGGTATGGTGATAATAATAGGCCTTTTGATTTTTGCCAACACCAACGATATCCTCCGCGGTATAGAAAAATGGTTTAAGTAATATATTTCGCTCAAATTACACCTTTTAAAAAATTTATTCTAATTTTACGCGTTCAATAAAAAACTAATATTATGAATCTGAATATTTTGCTGTTTGCACTTGGACCGATGGAAATCATTCTCATTGTTGCAGCTCTGATTTTGCTTTTCGGCGGAAGAAAGATTCCTGAACTTATGAAAGGTATCGGCCAGGGAATGAAAGAATTCAAAAAGGCTTCACGGGTTGATGACGACGAGAAAACTGAGATAGAAAAAAAGTAAAGCCTCGTTTAGCTTTCTTATGACGACTGACATGACGCATTACTTTGTAAACCCGATTAAAAGTAGATAATAAACTTTTGATACTTAAATACGTAAACCTGCTATGTTCCATGGCAGGTTTTTTTATATTTGGATTATGAAGTTCCGGATCCTTCAACTCCTGGTCTTTTATTTCTTTTCATTTGCTTCCCTGGCATCCATGCCCGATGACAAGGACATGCTGTACGAATACCGTATTGCCCGGTTGAATACACTTTCACCGGTTCCACTTGACTATAATGCCGAAGTAAGAAAATATATTGATCTTTTTACTGGTCCCCGCAAATCGGAAATGGCCACGGTAATTGGACTTTCCCGGATCTATTTTCCTTTGTTTGATGAAATACTCGATCGCTATTCCCTGCCCTACGAACTAAAATATCTTACTATTGTAGAATCGGGACTGAATCCGCTTGCTGTATCTAAATCAGGAGCAGTGGGTTTATGGCAGTTTCTCCTTAATACAAGCCGGTTGTTCGATTTGCAGGTAACCTCTTATATTGATGAACGAAGGGATCCCTGGAAATCTACCGAAGCTGCCTGCATCTACCTGGGATATCTTTATAATACATTTCACGACTGGCAACTGGTATTGTCTTCATATAACGGCGGACCGGGCGAGGTGAGAAAAGCAATTGAACGGTGCAATGGCGAAACCAGCTACTGGAAATTAAGACCATACCTTTCCGAACAGGCTCAAAACTATGTACCTGCTTTCATTGCTGCCATTTATGTGATGAATTATTACAAAGATCATGATATTGTTCCGGTAGAGCCTGCTTATGATTACAGTAGTCTTGATACGCTTCATATCCGGTACCCGGTTACCTTTGAACAAATTTCTGCCATTATCGACCTGCCGGTTGACAGAATACGATGGTTGAATCCTGTTTATCGCACCGATTATATACCCGGCCAGCAACCGTGGACAGTGCTTGCTTTGCCGTCGGAAAAGGCTCAGTTATATATCCGGTATGAAATTAATATTTTGGGATACAGTGCTCCGGCAAACGATTACAATCTGATGGTCAGGAATGCAGGATCAACCGAAGGACGTACGAAAATTATCCATGAGGTAAAACCCGGCGAATTCACCCACCGGATTGCCATGAAATACAACTGCACCCTGGAAAATATTAAAGCCTGGAATAATCTTTCCGGATATGAGTTGATGGCCGGCCAGAAGCTGGTGATTTGGGTGAAGAATAGTGACGAGTGACAAGTAACGAGTAACAAGTAAC
>DATAEX010000255.1:0-1754 GCA_036257765.1 Bacteroidales bacterium | reverse complement strand
GTCAAAAAATATAGACTAAAACCGGCAATTTTTGCTTCAAAAAGCCCTTGAAAAAGGTTCCTGAAACTGAAAACTCGAAATCAATTTGTAGTTTCACCTGGTAATTATAAATGAAGTTTCATATGAACCTTAAAAATCTGTTTGTAGTACTATTTATTTGGACTTGTATATCCGGGATAAGTGCACAGAATATCTTTTTTGCCGATGATGAAAACAAGAGAGGTTATTACGATCGTGATTATTTGAGATATGAAGCGGAACACGAAAAATGTGCAACTGACGGGGTCCTCCTTGAACCTTCTTTCGATCAGCGTTATATCCAAAGTGAAGCATCCAATCAGTCAGCATTAAATCTTATATCCAAGGATTCTTATGTCGAATGGATAAACGACACTGCAGCGGACGGATTAACCATCCGGTTCTCCCTGCCGGATAATGCAGAAGGAAAAGGAAGCACAGGAACTCTTATATTATTTGTTGACGGAGATTCGGTGCAGACGTTAACACTATCCTCATACTGGGCGTGGCAGTATATTCTAAAGTCAGGAAGCAAGTATCCCGACAATATCCCAAATGAGAGTACCAAATTTCCCAGGATGCGTTTTGATGAGATGCATTTTAGACTGGATCATGAAATTCCGGAAAACTCAACGTTCAGGTTGGTAAAATATGACGATAACGAAATTCCATACACCATTGATTTTGTTGAGCTTGAAAAAATCCCCGGGGCCACAACCTTTGAATCCATCACGGATGAGAACAAGATACAGTACAGGACGGAAAGTGGTAAACTTCAGGATTTCATAGCACAAAACACCGGTAAAACAATTTTTATTCCGGAAGGAAAATATGAAGTTGACGGTCGAATAGTAATTAATGGTAACGCTACAAAGATTATTGGTGCAGGGATGTGGTTTACTGAAATCTATTTCACAGCCTCATCTGATGAAAAGAGCAGCTATAATAAGCGAGGGATTGAAACTTTCAGCAGTAACATTACACTTGATGGTTTTTACCTGAATACAATTAATAATAAACGGTATTACAACAATGATCCTGTTTACCAGGTAGGCAAAGGGCTAATGGGCAGCTTTGGCTCGAATTCCACAATTAAGAATCTGTGGATTGAGCATTTCGAATGTGGAGGATGGATTGAAGGTTCAGATAATCTTCAAATTCAGCACTGCCGGTTCAGGAATAACTATGCCGATGGTATGAACCTGGCATACGGATGTAAAAATTCTGTAGTGGAACATTGCAGCTACCGGAACAACGGTGATGACGATATGGCTTCATGGTCGCGTAGTAATCGTATGTGCGAGAATAATATTTACAGTTTCAGCACCAGCGAAAATAACTGGCGCGCATCGGGATTGGGATTTTTCGGGGGTAAACAAAATAAGGCATATAATATTGTCATACTTGACCCAATGGAAGCCGGGTTTCGTGTTACCGGCGATTTTCCGGGAATGCCATTCAGCAATGACGGATACAGCGAATTTTATAATATTTCGGTTTATAAAGGCGGTGTCGCCAGCGGAACTGTAGGCATAGGAGGAGATTTATGGGGGAATCAGCAGGGAGCATTGCATATCAACAGCAGTAGCCAATACGACCTGGTGAATATTAAGATATATGACGTTGATTTTTATGACTCCAAAAATGACGCAATCTTTATTGGCAGTGGTTCACGTACCATAAAAAATCTTTTTCTGAAGGATATAAATATCAATGGGACCGGACGATATGGAATC
>DATAEX010000253.1:0-10302 GCA_036257765.1 Bacteroidales bacterium | reverse complement strand
TTCATAAAATGCCTGTTGCGATTCCGACATGTCGCAGTAAATCACTTGCTCAGTAACAGGTGGCAATTCTTTGGTTACCTCACTTTTTGTCCGGCGCAAAATAAAAGGCCTGATAAGGGTTTGCAAAATGTGGGATTGCTTTTCATCGTTTGCTTTTTCAATTGGCGTTACAAATTGATTCCTGAAAAACTCATAGCTTCCTAACAAGCCAGGGTTAAGGAAATTCATCTGTGCCCAGAGATCAGTTAACGAGTTCTCAATTGGTGTTCCTGTCAATACCAAACGGTGAGAAGAACTCAGGTTTAGTATAGATTTATAGGTTTTGGAATGAGGATTTTTAATAACCTGAGATTCGTCGAGTATGATATAAAGAAAATCAAAACATTTCAGGGCATCGATATCATTCCGGATAAGTCCGTATGAAACGATTATTAACTCGTAATTATCGTAATAATAACCAAAATGTTTCCGATTCTGACCTCCGTAAAAGCCAGTTTTTAGTTCCGGCGAAAATCTCCGGGCTTCATTGATCCAGTTGTGCACAAGAGTTGAAGGAACAATTATTAGAGTAGGTTTCGCCTTAACCGGAGCAGCATCTGTAGAATCGAATATTGTCAATTGACGTTCAAATTTCGAATTGGCCGGGCCGCAATGCTTTTTCCTTTCTTCATTAATAACCTCCTGAATCAGAGTGAGCGTTTGCAAGGTTTTGCCCAATCCCATATCATCAGCCAGACATCCTCCGAAATCATTAAAATACAACCTGCACATCCAGCTGAATCCTTTTTTCTGATAATCCCTGAGTTCCGCTTTTATTTCAGAAGGTATCGGTCGTTCCTCAAATAATGAGTTATCAAGCCATTTTCTTAATTTGTCAGCATAGGCTGATCCCTCAATACCTTTAAGACTTTCCTTCAAAAGCGGGAAATGCTGTTTGTCAAGCTGAAGCTGACCGCTGCTTTCTTTTGCAAAGGAAAAAAGATCCCTGAATCGGGAAAACCATTCTTCAGGCAAAACAACTATACGTCCGTCAGGGAGTTCGAATTCACGCCTGCCGTCAATGATTGCTGACCGGAATTTTATAAAAGGGATTTCAAAAGTATCGAATATAACCACTGCATATATGTCAAACCAGTCGTTTTTATTCTCGGAAACCTTTATCTTGAGTTCAACTTTTTCGAGGTAATAAGAATGAGCAGGATTCGGCTGTATAACTTCAATTCCTGCCTTTCTTAATATTGCAGCGTTAAAGTTAAGCCAGTTAACAAGTTCATAAGTAATCAGAATATTTTCCGCTTTTTTCAAACGAAGGGGAACAAATGATGATGAATCCACATTTGCCAGACCCATCTCCAGAAGCGACGAAATCACCTGATTTTCAAAAAGAGGATCCCTGTTTAAACGCCTGAATTCAACCAGATTGTCGCTTTCTGTAAGTGAAACAAGCAAATCTGATTTTCTTCCGGCATAATATTCGTTATTATCTCCATACCTGAATTTAAGCATTAATACCGGCAAGCCCGACAGGGACGTTTCAAGTGCTAACACGGGCTTCGGTCTGAGATGCAGATCAGTAATCGTTATACCCGAAGCATTCACCTTGTATTTTTGAATAATACTTATGGCGAAACTTTCAAGGAATTTTTTCTCAGTTTCTTTTTTGATATTAATCGCCTTCTTTTTGAAAAAAGGTAATAGTTTTTTCCCATCGATATCATCAAATTGAAAAATTCTGTTTTGCAACACAAGACAGCAGGGATCATTGATAAGTACATAGCCGTTCTTACCTGTGAGGCTTATATCCTCTTCATTGTATCTTATAGTCAAAAAATATTTTATTCCTTCCGGGTCCCTGATAAAATTAAATACCACATTGGCTATATCTTCCTGCAGCAACAACCGGTCGGTTTCATATATATTATTGTGCTGTTTCTTAGAGTAAACAGGTATCTCTGTTCCAGACAATAGCTCAATGCAACGAAGCAACCTCTTTTCAATGTAAGGCCTTACCTGCATTTCAAATACCGGTTCGTCTATAGTAGCAAGAAAGTCCTGCGCACTTGTTTTTTTCTTGGAAAACACTTTAAGAAGCTGTGTATCCGAATATTCTTCAACAATTCTGATCAGCTTTATCTCCTCGGGCTGAAGATTTAGTTCATATTGTTTCAGATTAGCAAGGGAAAGCCTGTCTGAAACTGAGTAATATTCCCTGTTCTGACTTTGTGTGATAATAACGGGATTGAAAAGGGGACCTAGTATCCTGTGATTTGTAAGTGTAAGCGCAAATTTACCTTTCATAATACAAAAATGTACAAAAGAACCCGAACCGCAAATAGTAAACCACAATTCATACTAAGTACGGATTATCTTTTGATCTTGTAAATAGTAACATTCAAATAGTTAATTTTTTAATTTTGATATGGGCCTAAGATGTTATTTGCATGCTACGATTTGCACTTGCATTAATTTTTGTTCTGCAGTTTTTATCCCTTTCGTGCCAGGATATTGAATATGCCAGGAAAGTTATCCGGACACTTTCCTCTCCTGAACTCAAAGGACGGGGCTTCACAGGGAACGGACATCAAATTGCGGCGCGCTATATCGGAAAACAATTTCTGGCCACAGGGCTGGAATCATTTAAGTCAGGATCCGATAACGCAAGAAACATAAACAAACTGTATTTTCAGCCTTTTGAGATCCGTGTAAATTCGTTTCCTTCGAAAATGACCGTTGAGATAGACGCCAAAAAGCTGATTGCCGGAAGTGAATTTCTTGTTCATCCTTCGTCATCACCAGGTAAAGGCAAATATTCCTTATATCTTGTAAAGAAGATGGAACTGGCAAATAATGGTGCTTTACAAAAAATAACAAAGGAATCGGTTGGAAAAATTATAGTAATCGATGCAAGGAATTTTGCGACCGATAATAAAGAGGTTCTGCAAAAAGCTGATGAAGCGATTGAAATAATTGAATTCAGCTCACAGCTTCAGTCCGCCGGAACAATAATCCTCACAGATGAAAAGCTTACATGGAGTATTTCAACAGACAGGGCCGTGAAACCCATAGTGATCATTAACAGCAGCAAAATAGGTACAAATCCCCTTGAAGCCAGAATTAATGTAAAAGCGGAATACTCAGTTCACACGACAAATAATGTTATCGGGTACATTCCCGGGAAGCAAACTCCGGATTCTTTCATTCTTATAATTGCTCATTACGATCATCTGGGTACCATGGGGAAGGACGCTTATTTTCCCGGAGCTAACGATAACGCCAGCGGGGTTGCCATGCTATTGAGCCTGGCAAGTCATTTTAAATTGAATCCCCATAAGTATTCAATGGTATTTATGGCTTTAGCGGCGGAAGAAACCGGATTGAACGGTGCTCGATATTTTATCAGCAATCCGGTCATCGACCTCAAAAGAATAGCATTCCTCATTAATTTTGATCTTGCAGGCACAGGTGATGAAGGGATAAAAGTTGTAAACGGAACAGTGTATCCCGAACAATTCGGATTACTGAAGAAAATAAACAATGAAAGAGGGTATTTAAAGGATGTCCAGGTAAGAGGGCCTGCCTGCAACAGTGATCATTGTATCTTTCATGAAAAGGGGATCCCATGCTTTTATATTTATACACTTGGAGGGATAAAAGCTTATCATGATATTTTTGACCGGTTTGAAACGTTGCCCTTAACTGAATTTTCAGATTACATGAAACTCATGATTGAATTTCTGCAAAACATATGATTATGAAAAGATATACGCTGAGGCACGGCTTTAATGAAATGGATTTTGATAAAATCACATCCATGCTGGCTAAAGTATGGTGGAGCCCGGGAATTGCAAAAAACGAAGTTGTCCGCGGTGCCAATAATTCTGCCCTGGTGGTAGGTGCTTTTGATGAAAACAGGGAGCAGATAGGATTTGCCAGGGTTATATCTGATAAAACGCGATTTGCTTACATAATGGACGTAGTCGTAGATGAACGGTTAAGAAAACGGGGAATTGGCCGGGCAATGATAAATTATATACTTAAGCATCAGGATCTGACAGATGTTTATCAATGGTGCCTTCTGACAAAAGATGCTCATGGAGTGTATGCGAAACTCGGTTTTAAACCACTTGCTACTCCGGAAAACTGGATGGAAATTAGAAAAGAAAGACCACGCAGATAGAACAAATTTTGTATTTCACTCATTTTATTTTATAGTATCTTCACTTATAATAATAATGACATGGCCAGTGATTTATCAAAAAGGATCAATATCGGCAGTGATACTGAAAGTAAACTCTTGCAGGTAGGTATTGATTCGGTGGAAAAACTGATTGCCACCGGAAGTGAAAAGGCATTTCTCAAACTCAGGACCATTGATCCGGGTGCTTGCCTGAGCTTACTGTACGGCCTCGAGGGTGCTATATTGGATGTTAAATGGCACGAAATACCTTCAGACAGGAAACAGGAACTAAAACAATTCTTTAACCTGGCCAGTCGTTAGAAAAATTAAAAAATGAAACTTGTCCGAAGATTACTGGCCCTTATTTCATTAATAATAATAATATTATTATTGCTCAACATGGATTACAGTGATCTCTCGTGGGCTGCCAACAAGCATAATTATCTGGGTGTGGCTATTTGTGTGCTGAATATCTGGGCTCTTATGTTTCTGATCAAGGAAAAAAAATAATTCCTGACATCGATATTATCTTTTTAAGACATGAAAAATAACTATAAACCTTTTGTAAAGGCATTATTACGCATTTGCCTTTTAATCCTCCTCACCGTTATATCTGCATGTAAAGATCAAACCAGGCAAACAGACAGGATTTCAGAAGATTTTAATGTTATTGAAGCCGATATCGCATCCATACAAAAAGCTTATCGCGACGGAACCCTCACAGTAAAAGAACTTGTCAGCATCTATCTCGACAGGATCGAAAAGATTGATCAAAGTGGACCGCAATTGCATTCCATTATTGAAGTGAACCCCGATGCCTTGATTATTGCAGAAGAATTGGATAAAGAGTTGAAGAATGGCAATTTGAGAGGACCTATGCATGGCATACCCGTGGTTCTTAAAGATAATATTGATACCCATGATAAAATGCCGACTACAGCAGGATCCAGAGCATTACAAAATTCATATCCGCTCAGTGATAGTTATATAGCAAAAAAACTCAGGGAAGCCGGCGCAGTAATTATTGGCAAAGCAAATCTGAGTGAATGGGCAAATTTCCGCGGACAACTTTCTACAAGCGGATGGAGTGGGGAAGGTGGACAGACAAGAAATCCCTATGATCTCTCGCGGAATCCATGTGGATCCAGCTCGGGCTCCGCAGTGGCTGTAGCTGCAAACTTAACTGTGATTGCAATAGGTACTGAAACGAATGGTTCTATAGTATGCCCTTCTCATTCCAACGGCATTGTAGGCATTAAACCTACGGTAGGATTATTGAGCCGTTCAGGCGTTATTCCAATTTCATTCACGCAGGATACACCTGGTCCGATGGCCAGAACTGTCAGAGATGCGGCTATTTGTCTCGGAGTACTTACAGGTGTAGATTCATCAGATAGTAAAACCCTGGCCAGTGCAGGTAAGTCTTATTCCGATTATACACAATTTCTGAAAGTAGATGGTCTTAAAGGAAAAAGAATCGGATTATATATGGGTGCGTTTGGTGCAAATTTTAAAGTTGATTCATTAACCAGTCTGGCAGTAAGATATATGAAAAGTCAGGGTGCGGAAATAGTTGAAGTCGATCAGATAATAGATAATGAGGCTGAAGATGCCTCACTCCAGGTAATGCTCTTTGAGTATAAAGACGGACTCAATAACTATTTTCGTTCTCTGGGGGAGAATGCCCCGGTCAAAACTGTTGAGGATCTGATTGCCTTTAACAAAACCGATTCTGTTGAACTGAATTATTTTGACCAGGTTTACCTGGAAATGGCTAATGCTAAAGAAGATCTCAATTCACTTGAATATGTCAATGCGCTTGAAACTATGCTCAGAATGAGTCGTGATGAAGGCATTGACCGGATTATGGATAAAAACAGACTCGATGCTATCGTAGCGCCTACCGGAACTCCTGCCTGGAAAACAGATCTCATAAACGGTGATAGTTTTCAGTTGGGAACATCATCACCTGCTGCACTTGCAGGTTATCCCAACATTTGTGTCCCTATGGGGGAAATATCAGGGTTACCGGTGGGAATTTCATTTTTCGGCAGAGCCTGGAGTGAACCTCTCTTGATTGAAATAGCTTATTCCTATGAAACCGGAACAAAACATCGTTTTATTCCGGATTTAACTGACAGTCAGAAGTAATCTCTTTTGCACTACTGACAGGACTTCCCTATAACACTGCATCAAACTTTTGATGTGGTTAAATGTTTATATGCTTATATAAAAACATTTACATGCAAAGGGAGGTTTGGGTAATCATAAATACCTTATTCTTCATAAATAGTGTATACTCTCAGGAAAAATCAATTTATAATCAGGCATATATTGATCCCTTTATTATAAATCCGGCTTGCGCCGGCTCCGAATTATTTCCGATTGTCAGATTGTCCGTAGAAAATCGGTGGATTGGATTCAGGAACTCGCCTTCAACTATCTTATTAACAGGCAATACACGTATAGGAAATTATGATTTCTATACACCCAAAGGTCTCATAAATAAAGGCCCGCTTAAAATCGGCGATCGTGTTGCTTTCGGAGGGGCTGTGTATTATGATAACAATGGCCCTTTGAAAAGTACCGGAGGTATGCTGTCATATGCCTATCATATACCCTTAAACAAGGTATCGCGTTTATCAATGGGATTGTCTGTGTATCTTCTTAATAAAACTGTAAATACTGCAGAGCTTGAACCCGATCAGGTTGAGGATGAGTATTTATTCAAAGAGCAGAATGATCTGTTCAGGGTGAATTTTGGTGTAGGCTTGTTTTATCATCGTAAGAACTTCTTTTCAGGACTGTCGGTAAACGAATTGTTTTCCATGCAAACCAAAAGTTCTTACAGGGATGTTAAAATGCCTGGTTACTATTTTCTTGCAGGTTATAAGTTTGAAGAGGTTACCAGATCACTTGACTTTGAACCTTCCATAATAGTCAGAAAACCTTCGGACGAAGATTTATATTTTGATTTTTATGCCCGGATCTATTTTATGAAGTTTCATTGGGCTGCATTATCATACAGCACAGCAGGATTGGCTGATATCATGCTGGCTGTCAGAATATATAATTCTTTTTATATAGGATATAATTACATGTATAATATGGGCAAAATTGCTCTTTATAATTACGGATCACACAGGATTTCCATTGGGATCAACTTAGGCCTGAGAGGTATTGATAAATGGGAATACTATAATTAGTTCATATGAGAGAGCTTTACCTGTTTTCAATATTAATATTAATACTTTCAATTCCGGTTTCAGGTCAGTCGGATTATTTCAGCAACCCTTCATTTGAAGGTGAACCCGGAAAGGAAAACATACCTGACGGATGGATCGTCTGTAATACACATTCCACGCCTGATATTCAACCGGTGGATGTAGTACTTGAGCCAACCGACGGACAAACTTATGCTGGACTGGTCATGAGGAGCCTTAGCGATCCTGATCCAAAAAATGAAGATATTGTTGCAAAATTACTGAAGCCTCTTTATCGTGATTCAACATATATCCTTTCAGTGGATCTCGCTTATGCACCATACCTGAAGGAGAATGAAATTCTTTATGACAATGTTCCGCAACTCAGAATTTCGGGTGGAACAGAGAAGTGCGTAACGACTCAGGTTTTTACGGTTTCAGATCCCATTGACAATTCTGAATGGTTAAGATATTGCTTCCTGATTACTCCAAGGACAAACACTACATATCTGTCCTTTGAAATATTTGCCAGTCAGCTGCAGTCATCGTACCTGGTGCTTGATAACCTGAGTCTTGAACCATTTAAGATTAATGGAAGAAGCCATGTATGTAAAGGAAGCCAGAATGAGGTTTACAGCATCCCCGAGGTGGATTGTGCGTCAGCAATTGATGCGGTTTATACCGGTAACGGCGCCTCCCTGAATTACACGAATAATAGAATTATAATGAATTTTAGTGCTGATGCTACAGACGGAGATCTCGTGGTGCAGTTTATGAACAGTGGCTCAGAACCTCATAGTATTGTGTTCCCTATTACCATTGATGAAAGTTTACCCGTCAGCGGAATAATAACAGGAGCGGCAACCGTGTGTCAGGGGCAAAATCTGGAGTATTATCAGGCCAATGTATCCAATACGTCAATATATAATTGGGATTATAGTGGAACAGGAGCGAATATAAATGTGATAGGAGAAAGCATAACAGTAGATTTTACAACTTCCGCTACCAGCGGAACATTGACTTTTCTTCCGGAAAATGGTTGCGGTGTCGGTACTCAAATGTCGCATTATATAACGGTAGTACCCTTACCTGATGATCCAGGGCTCATCAGTGGAGAAGATCAGGTTTGTCAGGGGCAGACTGCAATATATCATATAAACGGAATAACTTATGCAAACGATTATGTTTGGAATTATACCGGAAGCGGCGCAACGCTGAATGACGGAAGCCTTGATATGGAAATTAGTTTTAGTGAAGAAGCAACTGGCGGTTATCTTACTGTTACCGGCATCAATACTTGCGGAGAAGGAAAGAAATCTTTGGAATTCATTGTCTTCATGAATGAACTTCCGCAGACCGCCGGTTTAATTGAAGGACAATCTGAAATTTGCGCTAATCAGTCGGGCATTGTCTATAGAACTGACCCAATTCGCAATGCCGCGGAATATATCTGGAACTATACAGGACAGGGTGTTGTGATAACAGGAAACACAAGCCAGGTTGAACTTAGTTTTTCAGGCGATGTTACAGAGGGCGCCCTTTCTGTGACCGGTCGAAATGTATGTGGCACGGGAAGTCCTTCACCTGAATACCGGATTATTGTTGGTTCATTACCTGCAATTCCTGGCGAAATAAGAGGAGATGTTGAAATATGTGCTGAAGACGGAGGCCTGTTTTCTGTTCAGCCTGTAGACAACGCTACTTCATATATATGGAATTATGACGGACCGGGTGCAGATATTGCCGGAAATGAAAACAAAGTATTGATCAGGTTCTCAGAATCCGAAACTTCGGGAAACCTGACAGTTTATGCAACAAACCAGTGCGGATCAGGGGAACCTTCGCCTCCCCTGGCCATTCGTGCTGCATCCTGTAATTTTTTTATACCCAATGCATTCTCTCCTAACAACGACGGTGTGAATGACAGATTTGTAATCAGAAATCTGAATAACACTTCGAAACTGATTATTTTCGACAGATCAGGAAAAATAGTATTTGAAACTGCGGATTATCAGAATAATTGGGATGGAAGTGATATCGATGGTAAAATGCTTCCAACCGATACTTACTGGTACGTTTTAACTATTGAAGGATTTGACAAGGAATTGAAAGGTTTTATCTACCTCAAAAGATAATTTTTACGGGTCTTTCTTTCTTCAGCCTGAAATTGCTTATCTTTAAAAATATTAATAACCTGATCATTATTGTTATGAAGTATCTGGTAACTTTTTTATTAATTACAATTATTGCTGCATGCGGAACCAGGAAGAATAAAGAATTTCTGGATCCCGCAGACGATAATTCACCGATCACTGAGGTATACGACACATTGCTTATTGACGGGAATATGGCTGTACTCTGGTGGCCCGACAGCAATGACCAGGTTATTATGAAAGAAAACTACGATGAAATTTCTTATAATAAGTTCGTTGATGACATGACCTTTTTTACTCAAAGGGCGGTTCAAATGTTTGATTCAATAGGAATCGAAAATAAAGTTACTGACAGGGATATTATAGTTTTCAAAAAGTCAGATGACTCTGACACAATCCTTAAAAGGAAGGAAGTTAAAGGCAATATGGTTCTGTTTCACAAGGGAAAGGAACCACTTGTTTTTTCAATGGATAATTACAACAGACAGCAAATTAAGGATTTTTACAGGTAGTTTCATTTTTTGATTATTATGGTTTTTGACGGAATGCATGAGTAAAGCGGTATATGCATGGATGGCGGTATTTCTGATAGTAATATCCTGTGCAGGAAACCGGATTAATCCTAATCCGTTATTCATGACAACAGAAAATTCTGAACAAACAATTCTTTATACCGGAGTTGTTTCAGGTAATGAAGCAGGAAATATTAAGCTGGTGCTGAAATTGAAGCGGAATGGTTCTTTCATGTCTGAGTTCGTTTATGGGAATG
>DATAEX010000246.1:0-3703 GCA_036257765.1 Bacteroidales bacterium | reverse complement strand
ATACACTTGCCCATACAGTAAATGCGGCATTCAGCAGAATACAGTTTACACCCGATCTTTTGCCGGCCGATCTTATCGGTACGATGATTTACAGTCAGAAGAAGGAAGAATTCCAGGTAAGAAAGGGACCGATCTTTGCCAATTTTGTCCTTGCCGATGAAATTAACCGCTCTCCTGCCAAAGTTCAGAGCGCCTTACTTGAAGCAATGCAGGAAAAACAGGTAACCATCGGAAACCAGTCCTTCATCCTCCCCAGTCCTTTTATGGTGCTTGCTACGCAAAATCCTATTGAACAGGAAGGTACCTATCCGTTGCCAGAAGCACAGGTTGACCGGTTTCTGCTTAAACTGGTGATCACATATCCTTCGAAGGATGAAGAAAGGGCTATCATGAGGGAGAACATAGCCAGGGAGTTCCCGGTTGCCAATACAGTTCTTACCACTGATGATATCCTCAGATCGAGAGAAACAGTGAAGGAAGTTTATATGGATGAAAAAATAGAGCATTATATACTTGATATTGTTTTTGCAACACGTTTCCCGGCTGATTATCATCTGCCTGCATTTAAAAACATGATACATTACGGGGCATCACCGCGTGCAACCATAAACATTGCTAAGGCCGCTAAAGCTTTTGCATTCATAAAACATCGCGGTTTTGTGATTCCCGAGGATGTGCGTGCGGTTTGTCATGATGTGCTTCGTCACAGGATTGGGCTTACATATGAAGCAGAAGCTGAAAATGTCACCACTGAAGATATTATCACAGAAACACTCAATAATATTGAAGTTCCCTGATGAACGGTCTTCTGAAATATGGATTTTTGCTGCTTGCCTGTTTTATCACAGGTCTGTCCTTTTCGCAGAATTTCATCGGTATGAATCCGGAAAGTATAGCGACTGTACTTAAATCAGAATATCCGCAGTTCAAGCTCGATAAAAATGCCGTTAACCATAGTTATAAATATCTTAAATATGTCGATAAGATCAGCGAACAGACCATTCTGTTTTTCCTGTCAGACGATAACCACTGCACATATATCAGGTGGATGTCGGATTATTCCAATCTGAACGACATGGTAGGGATGCTGAACAGGAAGTACAAAAAAAGCGGTGAAAACTCATGGACCTATGCTGACAAAGGCGGAAATTTTTCTGTGAAGTTGGAAGAGGAGGAATGGTATTTTACCGTCTCCATTCGAAAGAACTAGTTTGCATCGGGTATGGATACCAATGAATTACTGAAGCGGGTACGTAAAATTGAAATAAAATCCAGGGGCCTTTCAAATCATATATTTGCAGGTGAGTATCATTCTGCATTTAAGGGCCGAGGGATGGCGTTCAGTGAAGTAAGAGAATATCAATATGGAGATGATTTCAGGAGCGTCGACTGGAATGTAACAGCACGTTTCAACCATCCTTATATAAAGGTATTTGAGGAGGAACGTGAACTTACGGTAATGCTTCTTATTGATGTCAGCGGCTCGGGTGAATTCGGAACCCGGAGCAGGCTCAAAGAAGATATGATCACCGAAATTGCCGCAGTGCTTTCTTTTTCAGCCATCCAGAATAATGATAAAGTTGGTGTGATCCTGTTTTCAGACCGGATTGAAGGTTTCATTCCGCCTAAAAAAGGCCGGCAACACATACTTCGTATCATTCGTGAATTAATCGATTTCAAGCCGCAGAGCAGGCGTACGGATATCACTGTGTCATTGAGATATCTGGTTAACGTGATCAAAAAGAGGAGTACGTCTTTTCTTATCAGCGATTTTCTGACCGAAAACTATGAAGATGCTTTGAAAATTGCAGGAAGAAAACATGATCTAGTGGGTCTGTGGATTTATGATATCCGTGAAAGAGAATTGCCCGGAGTGGGACTTATAAAGGTGAGAGATGCAGAAACCGGAAAAATTGCCTGGGTTAATAGCAGCAGCATTAAAGTTAGAAATGCTTACCAGGAACATTACTTGAAAAAGCAGGAGGAGACTGTTGATCTTTTGAATAAAAACGGTGTGGATTACGTGCAGATTGCCACACATGAGGATTATGTAAAGCCGCTTATGAGACTTTTTAACCGCAGGGCAAAATGAAAAATCGTCTAACCATATTATTCATCTTGCTTGGTGTCTGTGTGACCTATGGACAGGATATTTCTGTAAGGGCTGTCCTGGATACGAACAAAGGCATGATAGGTGATCAGTTTAAGTTGCGCTTGCTTGTTGAAAAACCTTCAGATTCATGGAAGGTAACATTTCCTGTTCTTGATAGTCTGAAGAATAAAATTGAAGTTTTAAAAGTAATGCCTGTGGACACCTCAGCTACAAGCCACAGTCAGGTGCTTACACAGGATCTGTTGATTACTGTATTTGATACAGGCTTTTTTGAAATACCTGCTTTGCCCTTCGGTATTAATAATGCTTCATTCTCGGATACAATAAAGTCTCTTCCGGTAATTTTTGAAATTCAGGCGATGAAGTCCGATTCAACAATAAGGGATATAAAAGCAATTTATAAGGTACCGTTAAGTTTCAGGGAAATTGCCCCTTACATAATTGGGATAATCGCTCTTAGCCTTCTGCTTTGGTTGATTATAAGATATTTGAGGAATCGCAAGGTGAAAGAAACACAAAAAGTTGTTGAGGTTCTTTCAGAACCGGCTGACGTTATCGCATTGAAAGAGCTTGCCCGACTCGGTGAAGAAAAGCCATGGCTGAATAACAGGATTAAATATTATTACAGCAGGATCTCGGATATTCTGCGTACATATATCGAACGCCGATTTCAGACATTGGCAATGGAACAGACTACAGGCGAAATACTTTTATCGCTGAAAAATAAGCATATAGAAACTGCTGACCTGAACAGGCTGACCGATATATTGAAACTGGCTGATCTTGTAAAGTTTGCAAAAGTAATCCCTGATCCCGAACAGAATGCATTGCAAATTGGATACGCCGGAGAGTTTGTGCGCAGTACATCAAGGATCGCACCGGAGGTAACCGGCGAAGAAATTGTAGAAAGTAATACCAGGTAACAGTATGTACGAGATAGATTTTGCGAATCCCCGTTTGCTCTATATCATATTGCTGGTGATCCCCGCAATTATCTGGTATATATACAGGCACAACCAGGTGCAGGCTGAGCTTCAGATTTCCTCTATTCCGGAAATAAAGGAAATCAGGAAAAGCTTCAAGGCAATTCTCAGGCATATTCCTTTTGTATTACGAATACTTGTTTTTATCCTGCTTATAATAGTTGTTGCAAGACCTCAGTCTACCAACCGATGGGAGGATCAAACTGTTGAAGGAATCGATATAATGCTTTCAATGGATATTTCGGGAAGTATGCTCGCAGGGGATTTTTCTCCAAACAGAATAGAAGCGTCCAAGGATGTGGCATCCGACTTTGTTATGTCAAGGCCGAACGATCGAATAGGTATTGTTCTCTTCAGCGGAGAGAGTTTCACACAATGCCCGCTGACAACAGATCATACCGTTTTGATCAACCTTTTGAGCGAAGTCAGGGTCGGTGTTATAGAGAATCAGTCAACTGCTATAGGATTAGGACTTGCAACTGCGGTTAAGCGACTTAAAGACAGCAATGCAAAAAGCCGCGTGGTGATTCTGGTAACCGACGGTGTGAATAACGCCGGATCAGTTGACCCGCTGACCGCCGCCGAAATCGCCAAAACTTTCGGAATT
>DATAEX010000243.1:0-5929 GCA_036257765.1 Bacteroidales bacterium | reverse complement strand
ATTAGCGGATAATCTGCCAGCTTCCCAGCTAATTGCGGATATGAAGCCATATCTGCAGCTTGCAACGAAATGCCATCACCAGTGAATTTGTGCTCATTGAAGTTAGTAAATCCCTCATCCATCCACATGTATCTGGTTTCGTTGAAGCCCATATAAAACGGCATATAACAATGATACGACTCATGAACAATTACAGCATGATGCAGCGCCCTGAACATATAACTGCTGTTATTAACTAACATTGGATATTCCATGCTTCCCTTATTCTTACTGCCATTCAGAAAAATTGTAGAATGTTCATATGGGAACGGAACACCGGGAAATGAATCGGAAGCCCAGGTAATAGCCGAACGAAATACATTGAGGGATTTGAAGTTGTAAAGCGAGTCATTGGGAGAAGCAATATCAAGCAGTACCCTGCGGGATGATTGCTTGTCGGTTATAACCGATGTACCTTGCCACAGGTAATCCGGAGCCGTTGCAAATGCAAAATCAGGTACATGATCGGCCCTGAAATGCCAACGGTTACCCTTTACAACTCCTTCGTTATAATCCTCACGTTTAATGATATCGATAATTGTATCAGTAGTTTTTGCCAATTCAAACCTGCGAATAATTTTTTCATTTAAAACCTCATTCAGGTTCATACATTCACCTGTTGCCCATACCATGTACCCTTCGGGAACATTTATCACTACATCATAATTATTGAAATCATTATAGAATTCCATCGTACCAAGATGAGGAAGGTCGTCCCACCCGCTGATATCGTCATAAACTGCAATCTGCGGATACCATAAGCCCATAAAAACAGCGTTCCTGTAACGTCCCATCCGGTCGAGCGATGCTTTGAAACCATCCGGAATATTAAATTTCCATGCGATTTCTATTTTTGCGGTAGCTCCCTTTTTGATCAGATTGTTAAGCTGTACGTAAAGTAAGGTGCTGTATCGTGTAATTTTTCGTGGTTCTGGAATATTATTCTTAATGTAGGTCACATCGTTTATTTTGAGGCTGTCTATTATAACACCATCATGCAGAGTTTCTGCAGGTATTGGTTCGTTGCGCGGATTGCCTTTATCGTACAGGTCCTGATAAATCCTCATTAACAAGCCTCTCAGTGAATCCGGACTATTGTTATGGTATTTTATGGTAGAATAACCCTCGAGTCGGTTATTTTCAATGTCTAGAGTGGCCACTATCTCGTAATCGGATGAATTCTGCCAGTACCGGTTCCCCGGAATGCCCTGGCGTGTCCTTGTTCCATTTTCTATGGCTTCCTGTATTTCCCTGAATTCAAATAAGGAGTTTTTTTGCTGGGAATAAATATTAAGGCTATTTAACAGTAAAAAAACTGACAATAGATTAATTATAGTGGTTTTCATTGACAGGTAAATGTTATTGAAATTATTGTCTGTTAAGTTATTAAATTATTCCTGCGCCTGCGCCCTCATGGAAGATTGTTCCAGTTTTATTGTTTTAATGGCTCCGGCCGCGGGATTCGCTTCACCATCAAAATCATTGATATAAAGATTCTTTACGTTGAAGCATTCCACTGCATGTGTGAAGAATTCCGGGAGACCATCTCCCCAATTTAGGAAGAATCCTTCTATTGTGAGTCCATCCACCCATTGAGCATATATACCCGGTATATCGTGCTCGAAAAGCTGAAGCGCAATCGGAGTAGCCGGTCGCAGATCGAAATTACCCCCGTATGACATTGTTTCCCTGCCGTTAACTATTTTAAGATGTATGTTATTGAACCTTATCTGTTCGATACGGCTTTGCTCCAGTGCATAAATTAAAATTCCCTGGCCTGATTCAGCAATAATATTATTGAACATGACATTCCTTACATTTCCGGCTTTCTGACCTTCAAAGCGTGAAACGCAGGAGATATGAATCGGCTCTCCATGCCCCCACCACTGACCATTATGTAAGCGCGTTTCAATTGATATATCAGAGAAAACCAGATCTTCTATATCTGAGGCATCGTGAGCGAAAATTCCAATACCCCTGTTAGAACCGTAAATCTGAATATTTGTAAAAGTACAGCGCCTGATCGGATGCTGACCATACCCCACCCTGATCCCTGCAGAACGCGATTGAAGTTGGCAATTTGTAACCTGTATGTATTCGGAATAAATACTTTTGTTACCGAATCGGTGCGCAGCCTGGTCTGCTATCCCATGTTTATACCCGGGTATCTCCTCATCTATACAGAAGCCTGTAACTATAATGGCATCATCGCCGCAGCTGATATTGCAACCTGATATACGTATATTTCTTGATGCGGTCATATGTATTCCATCGCTGTTAGGAACCATTAAATTGTTACGGATCGTTAAGCCGCTCACTTCGCTGTCTTCGCAATACGCAAGTCGTATAGCCCATATGGGTGTATCCAGTAGTTTAAAATCTTTAAGTTTTACGCGGGTACAATGATAAAACGCAATGGTCATGCCGGGCATCCTCAGCCTTTTATAAGGGCCGTCACTAAAGAAAGTGCCTTCAGGCATATAATTTTGTTTTTGTCTTACCAGGTTTTTGTCAAACTCAGGGTATACGTGACATTGAGTAGTATCATAGAACTGTGTACCTCTGGCGTCAATGGTTCCGCAACCTGTTACAGCTATGTTTTCGGCATCCTCAGAAAAGATCAGTCCGTGTCTTCTGAAAGTCGAACGATAATCGGCCATATCCAGACTTGCTTCGAGTAATGAACCGGTTTCGAGATACAGCGTTACATTGCTTTTCAATTCTATTGTTCCTGTAACAAACCTTCCCGCAGGGATAACCACTGTTCCTCCGCCCGCTTTAAAACAGGCATCAATTGCTTTCTGTATAGCCAGTGTAGATTTCTGATCCTTTATTGCCCCGTAATCGAGAATATTATAATTTTCTGATCTGGAATTATAAAAGGGCAATAGAAAGGAAAGCATGGAAATGAGAACTGTTTTCATAGATGGAATTTATTATTCAAAGCTAATAAGGTACTGGAATTAAGCGGATCTTTTTTTATAATATAATTGTATCAGGCCGGTTTCAAATTCTTTTACTGAAATCAATTCCAGTTTCACCTCAGGCCCCTCATCACCGAAAAGCCGTATTCCTTTACCTAATATTACCGGTATTATTGAAATAATAAACTCATCAATGTGATCATCCTTTAACATAGTATTTGCTACAACTGCACCTCCTTCGCAAAAAATATTTTTGCCCGTTTTCTTGCTTTTAAGTACTTGGGCCAGTTGGTTCAGATCTCCATTATAAAATATGATATTCCCTTCAGAAGGCAAACCGGATCTTGTATATACATAAGTGGTGATTTCATGGATAAATTCCGGAGCATGTACTTTTATCCAGTCATA
The DNA here is from genome assembly GCA_036257765.1 of Bacteroidales bacterium. Taxonomy (GTDB): domain Bacteria; phylum Bacteroidota; class Bacteroidia; order Bacteroidales; family UBA10428; genus UBA5072. The sequence goes on along the minus strand of DATAEX010000243.1, from coordinate 2,558 downwards.
CGTTCTTTTGCCCATAATAACGGTATCAATACTCTTTATGAATTCGTTGTACCCGTAATCTTCCCCAGGTTTCTCAACTATTGAAAGGAAATCAAGATTATCTTCAGGTGCAGCTATAAAGCCATCAAGGCTGCACGCGATATATAATATGATTTTTCTTTCAGGCATGATCACTCATTTTGTCAGCGTATTCATTTGATGTATATTAAAGACCGAACTCCTGGTTTGGCTCCCACAACTCAATTTTATTTCCTTCGTTGTCCATAATATGAATAAACTTGCCGTATTCGTATGTTTCGATTGAATCAACTATAGTTACTCCTTCTTTTTTCAACTCTTCAACGAGGGCTTCGAGGTTGTCAACCCTGTAATTGATCATAAATTCTCTGAGAGAAGGATTGAAATATTCGGTTTTTTCATCAAAAGGGCTCCATTGGGTAAAGCCCTTTTTCGAAGGGTCATCCGCTTCAAGCCAGTGAAATCCTGCACCATATTGATCCGTATTCAATCCAAGATGTGTTTTATACCATTCTTTGATCTTTTCCGGATCCTTGCTTTTAAAGAATATTCCGCCAATGCCAGTTACCTTTTTCATAATAGATCATATTATTGTTGTGAGAAAATTTAACAGAACAGTGTCCTTGACCGTCCCTATTCTAAATTCATTTTCTGGATCTTACTGTGAATTTCGGGAATCTCCTGAAATGCAGCCGATCCATACAAAAGAAAATATAAGGGCTCAAAAATCTTCTGTTCAACTGTAGGATCGCCTTTCAATAACTCCGTTGCTTCGGAAACTTCTGTTACATTCAGAAGGAATATACCCCGGAACTGTTGTTCATTAGAGTCGATAGGTCCGGCAGTAAGCATCTTACCTTCTCTTGAAAGCTTATTAATATTTGCAAAATGGCCTCTGAAAAGCTGTGAGCGGACGGCACTATCTTTTATTTCTGCACTGCCGGTTTTGAGAATCACCAATACATATGTTTTCATGCCAAGTTCGTCGGCTCCAAGTGATTTTGCAAGCACGGAATCATAGGCGGGATTTATATTCTGTGCAGAAATGGTTGTGACGATAAAACACAAGGCAAAGACTAAATGTATTGTTTTCATGGGCTGGGTTGTTATTGAAGTGTTACCGCGATTAATCAAGTAACAATGAAAAAAGGTTTCCTGTTCAGGTTCAGGATAATGAAGCTAATACACTTTTATCATTGTTCTTCCCTTTTTCAATCCTGTAAAAGGTCCGGCAATTACATTCTCAGGAGATCTTTTGATTCCTGAGTAATCTCGGTCTAACCGGTAGGGTATCCCATCATTACTTTCAAATACAGCTTTTGGGATTTTTGCATTTCCCATCATTTCCGTATCGATAATTTTAAGCCGGGCATTAAGTAATGCATCATCCACTGAAAGCTGCAGATATCCATTCTGCCCTTCTTCAATCAGTTTGATATCCGGATTGAACGTTGCTGAACTTATGGCGTCGACGTCATTAACCGACGGAGAGGCACCATTAAAATATACATTCCATCTGATCCATACCGGTAACTTGGCCTTGCTGTAAGTAACCAGTCCGTACTGGTTATCTGATATATTTCCTTTCCCCACAATTATATTGTTGTAAAACCGGTCATCACCTCCCATTACGGTAGTTAATCCGGCAATATCGGTCGAATGAGGCAGGAAATAAGGCGTAAAACGGTTTGGCTCAGGCCATGCCTGTACCAGTCCGGTAATCAGATTATGTACATAAGCCCCTCCTTCCGATTGAGTTCGAATTGAGACCGGAGAAAGGAAAATATTGTTATCTATAAGGAAGGGACCGTGATTCACTTCAAGAAACAGGTCTTCCATGTCGTTATTATAGAAAACATTTGAAGAAACCCTGGTTCCCTGTGTCATCCAGTCGAGCCAGATTCCCCTGCCCACATCATGGATCCGGTTATCGCGGATAATGGCATCGACCGCAGCATGAAATTTTATGCCGCCTATTTCTGCACCGCTGAACTGCCGTTTGGTATAGATATCATAAATGTTGTTGTTCTCGATAATGCTGAATGCAGCGCCCATGCTGCCGCATATACCGGTCTGCTCACAATCGGAGATTATATTGTTCCGTACTACATGCGAACCCGTTTTTTCCTTGCTCCATCCGTTTCTAAGAACTCTGAAGGTGACTTCTATATAGTGGATGTTACCGTCGTTATATATATTTCCCTGATCGGCTGACCATACATTGTGTCCTGTAGCTTTTTCCTTGCCCAGGGTAATACCCGAGCATTTCGAGTTGCTGATCACATTATTCTCGATAATCCACCCTTTATTCCAGTGAGTTGATACCATTCCTACCTGTTCCGCAGTAGGAGCGCCCCATTGTGTAGCGGCCTGGCTTATGTAAAAACCACTTATTGTAATATAGTTTATCCATGGCACTTCGGGATAAAAACAGGTTCTTCGTGTGCTGATTTCTGCAAGCTCTTTATTGGGATTAGCTTCGTGAAAGTTTGCCCATATAGTGGTATTCTGATCGTCACTTTCGCAGTACCAGGTATATG
>DATAEX010000229.1:0-4923 GCA_036257765.1 Bacteroidales bacterium | reverse complement strand
TTATAGACTGAAAGCCGTATACCGCCTGATCAATTTATGCGGGGTAATCACGAATTGCAGTTTTTTGTATATTATAGATTTTTGAGCTTTAATTTTTTTTGAATATTTTTCTAACCAATAAACCCATTATCATGAAAAAATCGTTTTTCCTTCTTGCACTTATTATCGGTTCGGCACAAATTTTAATTTGTCAGACCTCAAAAACAGTCAACGTGGTCACACCAGGTACACTCTCCTCACTCCTGACTTCTGGAGATAAAGCAACTATTACGGATTTAACTGTAACAGGATTGATTGATTCTGCGGATCTTGTTACTATGAAAAACATGTCCCAGCTTGCCCATATTGATTTAAGCGGAAGTTCTGTTTCCGGCAACCGCATTCCTTCAAAAGTATTTACATATGCATTTCAGATTCGTTCAGTAATATTACCTTCAACTGTCACTGAAATTGGAACCGAGGCTTTTTCACTCTGTATGAACATGACAGATGTAGTTCTCCCCCAAAATCTAAAAAAGATTGAAGCAGGTGCTTTTCTTTATTGTCAGAGTCTTAATTCTATTATATTACCTGATCAGCTCGAGTCTATTGATTACAACGCTTTCGCAATATGCCATAAGCTCCAAAATATAAAATTTCCGAATAGCCTCCAACACATTGGCAGTAGTGTTTTCTTAATGACACAAATTGATTCGTTTCACATTCCGGCTTTAGTAACATCAATTGATGCAGGAGCATTCGAAACCGATTCAGTTTCATATATCAGCGCAGATGCTTTAAACAATTATTACAGCACTACGGACGGCGTCCTTTTCAATAGGGACAAATCAGAACTTATTTTCTATCCGCGCCACAAATCAGAGACTGAATACGTCATTCCTTCGTCTGTTATAAGCATGTCTTCATTTATATCCTGTTTAAACCTGGTGACTGTTTATATGCCAGCGTCAGTGATTAAAATTAAAAGCAAACAGCCATTTATGAATTGTAATAATTTGGCTGAATTAACAGTGAGTGATGATAATCCGAAATTTAAGAGTATCAATAATGTCTTGTTTAGCAAAGATTTAACAAAACTTATAAGGTATGCACCTGATCAAAATGGAATAAAATATATCATACCGCAACAAGTCGAAAAAATCATTGATTATGCGTTTTCTTCAGCCAAAAAACTTGAGCGGATTGAATTTTCAAATTCCATAGATACAATTGGAAATTTTGGTTTTTACAATTGTGTCATGCTGGATTCTGTAGTTTTCCCGGAATCTTTGAAAGAAATTGAAACCGGTGCATTCAGTAACTGTACAAATCTTTCAGAATTAAAATATCCTACCGGAGTTGATTCTGTTGGTGTGGATATTACAGTGAGTTGTGTACAAATGGATGCCGTGACAATTTCATCATCAGTCAGCTTTTTTAATTATACAAATTTCAACAGATGTTCTGACCTCGATTCAATAAAATTGAATGCTCATACTCCTCCCGCTGTTGGAACATTCGATTTCAATCTGATTGATACAATCAACGCAACACTTTATGTTCCCCAGGGTACCATGCAGGCATATTCTGCTGATCCTTTCTGGGGTGCTTTTACAATAGCAGAATTTCAGTTCTACCTGAATACATCCGGTGTTTCAGCAAGCCTGAATGATGATGCCGGAAACGGTGAGTTTGATGTTGTATCCAATACCGAGTGGAGTATTACAACGGATCAAAACTGGTTGCATGTTAACAATGAAAAAGGTATGGATAACGATAAAGTTACATTCATTGTGGATGCAAATCCCGGATCAGACAGACAGGCAATAATAACAATTAATGGTTTTGATTTAGAGCCTTTATTTATAACTGTAGACCAGGCTGGTATTGAAACTTCTACCAATGGAACCGTGGACAACAACCAGATTAAAGTGTTTGTTCTGGGTAGTCAGTTAATAGTCAAAAACGCTAAAAATCAAGTTATTACCCTTTATTCAATTACCGGAACATCTATGCTCTCTCAGAAAGCATCCTCCGACTATGAAGAATTGAATATAAGCAAGTTCCCATCCGGCGTTTACCTGGTAAAAGCCGGCGACCAGAAAGTTAAAATCAGCTTTTAAGTCAATGTTATCAGGGTTGTTATAAAGCAACGTTCAGCTTAGGCTCAGCCTAAGCCTGAACTTCATAGTCGTCATAACGATGACCGTTTTCGTCCCTCGACTCTTATCACTATTTCACTATTTGTACTTTGATCTTTACTCTTTTGTCTTCTTGTCACTCGTCCATAGGTACTTTCTTAAACCATCATTTTCATGCCCAAAAAGAGGCCTGTAAGGCTGTAAAATGCCATGTTTATAGGGTTAAAATCCAGATAATCAGATGATCAGCTCGGTCCGACCCCGAATTGAATAGACTTAGAAGACTAAGAAGACCAGCTGATCAGGAGACAAGGGGAATTTTAGACTACCTTAACATCAGCGCCACCAAAAGTTCATGGTTTCCATAATTTTCAATTCCTGAAACTTTTGTTCTGATTTCGTATGAATAGCCAATCCTTACAATGCCTGCGATATCGAATCCGGCCAAGCCGCCATACGTGTTATCTGTTCTATAGGTGAAACCGGTCCAGAATCTCTCTTTAAATGCGAATAAAAGTCCTGATGATAAATTGATGATTTCAGTGTATGATTTATGTCTTGTTATCAGGAGTTGCGGATTGATATCTAAAATTTCGCCAATATCAAACCGGTATGAAGAATATATATAAATATTACTGGAGATTTCTTTTCCTGCAGAATAAATATCGGTATACTCAAAATGATGGGAACTCAAACCAAGTTGTAAATGATCTGACCGGTATAACATTCCCAATTGAAGATTGTAATTGCTATTTGTACTTTTTTCATTATAGAATGGCGGATCATACATTGTATAATCAGATGTTACCAGGCTTATTCCTCCCGAAATGCCTGCACTTAATATTTTTTCATTGCCCAGGTTGATATGATAGGAATAAATTGCGTTGAGATTGTGAATTTTGAAAACTTCCGGGAAAGCCGTATGAACATAGTTCATTCCGATTGCTCCATGTAAAAAGTCAGATTTCATTGCCAGTATGACACCAATATCTCGTGGTTCATAATTAGTACCTATCCATTGTTCACCTCCGGCAACAGCTGCGTAATACCGATTATCAACACCACTGGCGGCAGGATTAAAAAGTGATTTTGAATTCCAGAACATACTGAAAGGAAGGGGCTTTATTTCTAAATCCGGAAAAATGAGCTCCTGGGCTCGGGTAGATATACAAATCAAAATCAACAGGAAAATAGTAATGGATTTCATTAATTACAATTTAGGAGTTATAGCTTAGGTCTACCGTTTGGTTATTATACTCTGATTTACAGCAAAAGGTTTTTGAACCGGCCCCCTTGCTCGTACTTTCTGTTTTAAAAATGATTAACTTATCTCTTTAGTTAATTTTTTATGCCCGGAACCTATTTTACGGCTCCTGCTTAAAACCTGGGTTTTGGCATGATTTTAACCGCAAAGTTCTCAAAGGTTTTTGCAAAGTTTCGCAAAGATTTATGAGAGTGAGTTTGAAAAAGTGAACTTTTTATGGACAGGCATGTTGGCTTTACTGAATAACTTATTCATTTACTGTCTTTTGAACAATTGTGAGCGCTAATGTAAAGATATATTGCTGAGGAAATGACTTTATGAAGAAAATAGGTTTTTTATCATTCGGACATTGGGCCAATCGAAAGGGCTATAAAACCCGTACGGCAAGTGATTCATTGCTTCAATCTATTGATCTCGCAGTTGCTTGTGAAGAGATGGGACTTGATGGTGCGTATTTCCGGGTGCATCATTACGCGGCCCAGCTTGGATCTCCGTTTCCTCTATTGTCGGCAGTCGGAGCGAGAACAAACAAGATAGAGATTGGAACAGCCGTGATTGATATGCGTTATGAAAATCCACTGTACATGGTCGAAGATGCAGGAGCAGCTGATCTGATAGCAGGAGGAAGACTCCAGTTGGGAATCAGCAGGGGTTCGCCTGAACAGGTAATTGATGGATGGCGCTATTTTGGTTATGAACTTGCCGATGGACAAACTGATGCCGACATGGCCAGGGATAAGGCCTTGGTATTTCTTGATAAGTTAAAAGGTATTGGATTTGCCCAACCTAATCCTTATCCTATGTTCCCGAATCCGCCAGGCTTATTAAGGCTGGAGCCCCATTCTGAAGGATTGCGTGATCGTATCTGGTGGGGCGCTGCTTCCAATGCAACGGCGATATGGGCAGCAGAAAACGGAATGAACCTGCAAAGCTCTACCCTGAAATATGATGAAAGCGGTAAACCATTCCATGTACAACAGGCAGAGCAAATCAGGTTATACAAGGAAGCCTGGCAAAAGGCAGGTCACCATCGTGAGCCGCGGGTTTCGGTAAGCCGGTCCATTTTTGCACTGGTAAATGACCAGGACAGGTTTTACTTTGGACAGGAAGCTGACCGGTCTGATCAGATTGGTTTTATTGAGCCCGGCAAACGGGCTATTTTCGGAAAAAGCTATGCTGCCGAACCGGATCAGCTTATTAAGGAGTTAGCAGCGGACGAAGCTATAAGGGAAGCAGATACGTTGCTTTTGACCATACCAAATACATTAGGTGTTGATTATAATATTCATGTGTTGTCATCTATATTAAAGTTCGTGGCTCCGGGAATGGGATGGCGGTAATACGATGGGGTTTCCATATTCTACTGACAATTCCTGCTAAATCCCCTTACAGGGGCAATTTGTAAGAAATTCCAGAACTTCCGTCATTCCCGCCACGCCGGCCATCGCGTTATGTCAGGGCCAACCATCGAGGAAAGACCATATCAAATCCAACCCCAAATTGGAACTTGCATTTTATAATAGCCACGAATTCACTAAC
>DATAEX010000198.1:0-3393 GCA_036257765.1 Bacteroidales bacterium | reverse complement strand
CCGAATCGCATTTTCAATGTTTCCTTTTACATTATCCGATCCCTGAAGATCCTCAACCATGTTTTTTATGAACCAGTATTGGATATTTTCCGGGTTATCCGGCCTGAATTCTTCAATACAATCACTGGTTGAAAGTTTTATCGGTGTAAAGTCAAAGGTTGAAAACTCCAGGCTGCCTTTTTCTCCAAAAATCGATATGGTATCCCTGTGTTCATTATTACCGGCAGCAAAGCACCATTGTGCACTAACAGGCACACCTGAATCATAATTTATATGAGCTAAAACCAGGTCTTCGGCCTGATATAATCCGCGGCGGTTATAAGCAGAACCTTCAGCATTCACAGGTTTTCCGAAATACCAGTCAAGAAGATCGAGCTGATGACAGGCCAGATCGTAAAAATAACCCGCTCCTGCTATCTCAGGTATAACACGCCAGGGCAGGGTTTCCGGATTAAGATCTTCAGTTCTTGGTGCTATATGAAAATCAATTTTGCCATATAAAAGCTTTCCAAGAAGCTTGCATGAAAGTATTTCCTTTATCTTGATAAAATATGGCAGAAAGCGCCTGTAATAAGCAACAAATAAAGGCAACCCTGCAGTATCTGATGCTTCTTTCATTTTAATGCAGTCGGCATAACTGGCTGCCATAGGTTTTTCCACATAAACAGGTTTTCCTGATTTCAGCACCCTTATCGCATAATCGGTATGACTTGCAGGAGGAGTAGCAATATATACTGCATTAATTTCCGGATTACCTATCAATTCATCTGCATCCGTATACCAAAAATCCACATTATGGCGCCTGGCATAATCTGCAGCTTTGACACCATCACGGCGCATTACACCTACAACCCTTGAGCCTGGAATTTTATTAAATGCCGGACCGCTTTTTAATTCGGTAACATTTCCGCATCCGATAATGCCCCAGTTAATTTGATGCATCAGGTTTTAATTTGCCCGCTAATATAGTTCTGTTTTTAGAACCTGACAAGAAGGATGCCTGGTTCCTGAAATGTAATAAGACAGAGTCTATGCGGGTAACCCTTTATTAACGATTTTCGTATCAGATTCCGGTTAGTCAATTTAACCCCCGAAAAATGAAAAAAAATATCCTCTATGCCCTTTTTTATTTTTGTCTGATTCCGCTATCAGCTCAAAACAATTACGAGCAAATGAAAGCACTTGAAAAGGACTTCCTGTCTGCGGACTGGCATGCTGTAGTAAAAGCTAAGGAAAACATTGAAAGCCTTGGTTCTTCCGGAATTCCCGACTTAATTACAATGATGAATGATTGCCGGACAATTAAGCTTCAAAATACAGGAGATTTGATTTATCCCGGAGCGGAAAGGTTTTTTGGTCACGGTCAGATCATTGACTATGATATTGACGTTGCGTGTATCAGAGCCGGATGGCTACTTGAGGAAATTACCTTTATTAATTTTGGCTTTTCAGGAATTCATTTGCCGGCAGATGAACTTACAGGTTTCATTAATCGTAATTTTCCCAGATTTTGCTCGAATGTTGAAAATCAGGAAAAGATAAAGGGATTGGATGAAGCAGGAAAGCGAACCCTGATACGTGATCTGAGTATTGATAACGCCAGGAAATGGTGGCAGAATTCATCAAAGCAATGGACCAGGCTTAATGCCCTGGAACTGGCCCTGAACAGCGATGATGAAAAAAGCCAGGTTAAGGCGCTTTTCTATTTACGTAACGGAGTTACTTCCTGTAAAGGATTGTCACAGAAATTTTACAAATCAAAGTTATCAAAAGTAGTCGAAAGGCTCTCGAAATCAGAAACAGGGAGAGTATCTGAGAATGCAAAGCTCATTATGCTGGATAGTGATTTCAGTTGGCTTGATTTGAAACCTGATAATTAATCTGTCGTTTTTTCAAAAAACATTTCTTACATATCTTTGAAGTTACCAAAATATTGCAGCTATGAGGCAGACCCTGTTAATAATAGCTTTCCTGATTTTCGGGCTGAACGGTTTATTCGCTCAGCAGAAGGAGATCTTTCTTAAACAAATTGAATTCAAACTTGAAAGGATAAGTCCCAAGGATTATGAGAATGAGTATTTCATGACTATTAAGCTGAATAAGGGAACTGCATACAAATTCAAAATTACCAATCACCTGGAGAATTTTGCCGGAGAAGCGGTGATTGAATTGCTCGATGCTGATAATATGATCATGACTAACTCAATCAATGATAAGTATTTTGAAACGGTAAGTTTCGTTTGCAATAAGACATCCTTTTACGATATTCTTATCAAGTACAAAGACAAGAAGCCCGGAAATTCTGTGGTAGATATTATGATGATGCAGTAAGTTTTTCAACGAAATTCCCTTTTTAACCTGACATCCATTTTCTCATTCTCAATAACATAACAAGTCACGTCGCATGCGTCAGTTACAGATAATACTCTGAGATTAGTCCCGTCAACGGCATTAATGACTTCTTTATCAGTACGGTATTCTGCTTTTACTGAATATTTCCGATCTACAGGAACATACAGGTAATAAGGAGTAGTATAGGCAGTGTCGATGACAACAATTCGATTATCCTCCGCATCACCGTAGTAAACAGTTACAGGGACAGCGCTAAATTTATTATTTATTGTCAGATCTATAACAAGGTCAGCATTACCAGGCTTTTCCACATAACATTCGTCGCAGTTCACATTGCCGGTAAAGATTTTTTCATCACAGGATGTCAGTGTACAGAGAATTAATGCTAAAAATAGTATGCTTTTCATGCTATGGAAATAAATTCCTTTTTTTACTGTTAATCAGGAATTGTGCTGTAATAGTGAACCATGTGTTAATGTAATTTTCCAGGTGAAGATCCAGTATTTCATAACTAAATTTCAATCTGAAAGGTTCATATTCAAACAATATTCCGATACCCGGGTTTAAGAGAAATCGTGTTTGCGGATTATCCGATGATCCTTTATATGAGCCGAAAGTGAGCACCCCGCCGATCCCCGCAAATCCGGCAGTAGTAAATCCCCATCTGAAGCGCCTGATAAGGAAAGCCTTTGAAAGTTCAAGACTTACAAAATGTCTTCTTTCCCAGTATTGATAATATACCGATGAATCCCGTGAATCAAGGATCTTTACAGCACCAGGCCTGAAACTGTAATTTATTGAAGGCATCCAGTAAAATCTGCGATCACTTAAACCGAATGCAACGCTAATTCGTGAATCATCCTGGTTGAAGGAAAATCCTGTTCCTGCATAAACTAAACTGAAATCCGGCTTGTTAAGTAATTCGGCCCCATTAATTTTCAACAACTCAATCAGTGAATCATTCCTGTTATTTACCGCTATAACAAGTGGATTGAGCGAAGAACGGATTTTGGCGTTAACATCAGCACCATAACCGATAAG
>DATAEX010000194.1:0-8963 GCA_036257765.1 Bacteroidales bacterium | reverse complement strand
CTTATCTGCATTTTAAGAGTTCCCTGCCCTATTCCATGAATTATAACAAGCCGGCGCATATTTTTGCTTATGGCTTCCTCAACAGCTGAATGAAAGCGACTCATCTGCAACGCCAGAATGGCAGATGGTGATAACTGGCTGTTTACCATTCCTTCACCTTCGTAGTGAATATCCACTACGAATGTATCGGAAACCGGTTCCTTTTGTTTTGGTTTGCTGATCTTGTCAGCCTGCATTTTTAGCTCTTTTATTTCGTCGGGAATATCCAGATCTGTCAGGATTTCAGGTTTTCCAATAATATCAAAAATCACTGCCTTCTCGTTAAAATAGTCGTTCTCACGATAATAACTTTCTTTACTGAAATTGACAAGATTCAGGCTAACCATGACATCAACCGGTTTTCTTCGGTAATAGCGTCCTCCTGTCACAAACAGTATCTGAATGTGGAAATCGCTGATTTTACTAAGAGATGTCTGGTCCAAACTCAACAAAAAAGTCTTCGTTTCCGATTCGATAATTCCCGAAGCAATATGCTGTAAACTGCCACTTTCCTTTTTTCCTGCAAGATAATATATGTAATAAGGCGAATCGTTTATCAAGTAACAGCCAATCGTATTGTTAAAAACGGGTCCGTCATTTTCCGGAATAAAACCCAAAAGAAGATTTAAGTGAACATCAACAGCAATATTCTTTGGTAATGTTATGGTCTCCCGAGGTTTTGGTTTCGTTCTTTCGAAGCTTACTGTCCTTTGTATGTGAACCGCCTCAGGTTCTTTTTCTCTATCCGAAATATTAAAAGTTCCTTTAAATACCAATTCTTTTTCAGAAACAGGAATCTCAAAGCCGTCTGGTGTAACGACATAAACAAATCCCTTTTCATCCACCCTACTAACAGTTCCTCCTCCTGTGTCGTTAAGAAAACTAACCAGGTCGCCTTTTCTGAATTTCATTGATAATCCTGTGATTCAAATAAAAGGCAAAATTAGTTATTTTTGCCGGCCAATCAACTTAATTTTGATATCTATTAAAGACATAAAGCCTTCGGAATACAGCTATGAACTGCCAGCTGAAAAAATAGCCTCATTCCCTGTTAGTGGCAGGGACCAATCCAGGTTACTCATATATGATGCAGAAGGAATCCTGAAAGAAGATATCTTTAAAAATATTTCAGGGTATTTACCTGTTGGAAGTAATATCTTCTTTAACAATTCAAGAGTCATTCCGGCACGGCTCATTTTTGTGACACCAACCGGGGGAAAGGTCGAACTCTTTTGTCTGAAACCCATTGATCCGCCTGACTACCAGGGTGCTCTCAGCTCAAAATCACAGTGCAGCTGGGAATGTATGATTGGTAATGTAAAGCGATTCAAAGCACAAAAGCTAAATTTAAAGGTTGATATCATAAAGGATCGCTTGATTCTCTCGGCTGAAAGAGCAGGAAAAAAGGGCAATACAGACAATATAACTTTCAGTTGGGACAATGACAACGTTAGTTTTGCTGAAATAATTTCAGCCGCCGGAAAAACCCCTCTTCCTCCGTACATTAAAAGAGATCCGTTACCTGAAGATCGCGACCGTTATCAGACTATTTACTCTAAAATCGAAGGATCAGTGGCAGCTCCCACCGCCGGGCTTCACTTTACCAATGATGTTTTGAATACTTTGTTTCAAAAGAACATAAAGCTAAATGAAATCACACTGCATGTTGGCGCCGGTACTTTTCAACCTGTAAAAGCAGCATTTGTAACAGGTCACAAAATGCATGCCGAGTATTTTGAGATCACTTCGAAATTAGTCCATGAACTGGCACAACTCAGAGAAAGGGTTACCTGCGTGGGCACAACTACAGTAAGGACACTGGAAAGCATTTACTGGATAGGCGCCAAATTGGCAATGTACGCGGAAGTGCCTGACAGCCTTCATCTGAATCAATGGGAACCTTATTCATTGAACGATTGCAGGACAACTGAAGCATTTAATGCTCTGGTAAAGTGGTTTGAAATCAAAAAAACCGAAAAAACTTTTGCATCCACCAGCTTGATGATTGTTCCCGGTTACCGATTTAAAATGACGGAAAGACTGATAACCAATTTTCATCAGCCAGGAAGCTCATTGTTGATGCTTATCGCCGCCTTTATTGGCGATCCGTGGAGACATGTTTATCAATACGCTATGGATAACGGATTCCGGTTTTTGAGTTATGGTGATAGTTCCCTGCTCTTTAATCCGAATGGTGCCTGATATCAGCACAGCAAAGAACGCAGGCTTTCAGCAAATCCTTCTATGTCTTCAGGAGTGGTATCAAACGAAGTCATCCATCGCACCTCGTTTCTTACTTCATCCCAGACATAAAAGAAATATTTCTTCTGCAACGGTTCAATTATCTCATGTGGAATTATAGCGAATAGAGCATTGGCTTCTACTTTTTGGGTTATCTGAACTCCGGGCAGCACAGATACCTTTTTCAAAAGGAGCTGCGCCATTTTATTCGCGTGCAGGGCATTGATATACCATAACTTATTATTTAGATAAGATTCGAATTGTGCACTAATGAATCTCATTTTTGAAACCAGCTGCATGCTTTGCTTACGCAAATATTTAAAATCATCCGATATTCCAGGGCGGAAAAATATTACCGATTCACCAAAAAGCATTCCGTTTTTTGTTCCTCCGAAAGAGAGAATATCAACCCCAGCATCGGCAGTGAACTCTCTGAAACCTGAATTAAGATGTACCGCAGCATTTGCCAGGCGGGCTCCATCCATGTGCAGGTAAAGGTTATATTCCCTGGCAAGATCAGATAATGCTTTTATTTCGTTAACGGAATAAACAGTGCCCATTTCGGTAGGCTGACTGATTGATATCACCTTAATCTGAACATGATGTTCAAATCCAAAACCCTGTAACCTGGGACGGACTTGTTCGGGTTTAAGCTTACCATCAGACGTGGGAATGGCAATCAGTTTACAATCTGTAAATTTTTCGGGTGCCCCGCATTCATCAGACTGAATATGAGCTGTATCAGCACAAATTACGGCATTGTATGGTCTGGTCACTGAAGACAGGCTCAAAACATTTGCCCCAGTACCTGTTAAAACAAAAAACACATCGGATGCATTGGGCCCGAAATGCTTTTTAATGACTTTTATTGCAGACGCTGTGAACGGATCGTCACCGTAAGATACAACATGACCACTGTTTGCCTTGCCTATTGCTTCGAGCAGCAAAGGATGGATGCCCGAGTTATTATCGCTTGCAAATCCACGTTTTTGAATTATCATAATTTAAAATTGAAATGCCAAAGTAAAAAAAAATTGCGGATGTGTTACAGTTGGAAAACACTAAGAATTTAGCAATCAAAGAAAGAGACGATTGAATTGTTTTATTAAACAACCATCAAATTAATCCGTTATAGTACTTTTGTATATATTTTACAGAATTATCAATATATTTCGTCTTGCATCAATACCCCATATTAATGACAATCCGAACTGAAACATTAATCCGTAAATTAACACCTGTTATGTATCGTCTATTGATTTTATTACTCTCATGCCTGACGTTATTTGCTCCTTCCTATTCTCAAATAGCTGAACCCGGAGTTCCGGTTTCTGTCCGTTTACCTGATTTAAAAAGCACTTCAAAGATTCCAAAGATTACTCTTGACATGCCTGAAACGGGAAGTTTCAATCAGCAGGAAGGATCTCCCGTCCGGTACGGAATATATAGCGATACTCTTATTAATCTTAAATCAACCGGAAAAATCGATATTATACCAGGTGCCGGAAAAATCTGGCGCCTTTTGATAAGCAGCCCCGAAGCCCGGTCAATTCAGGTTGTTTTTTCAACATTCCAAATTCCTGTTAATGCCCGATTATTCCTTTATGATACGGATATGAAGCGGATAGCCGGAGCATTTACCAGCAGGAACAACCAGACCGACTCCGTATTTACTATAGCGGATTTTGAAGGAAACCATGTTATTTTGGAATACTTTGAACCGGAAAACGCTGAATTCATAGGTAAACTGATAATCGGATCTTTGGGTCAGGCATTTAGTGAGCCTTTATTTCCTGAAGCCGGCCCCGGATTTATTAATATTAATTGTCCCATAGGGAAAGATGCCCAGCTTGCAAAACATTCGGTTTGTAAAATGTCATTCAGATCAGGTTCTTACCAGGTTACCTGTTCCGGAGCACTGATCAATAATACCGAAAACGATGGAAAACCTTATTTTCTTACTGCAAATCATTGTATCAGTACACAGGCTGAAGCCACCTCACTGGTAACATATTTTAACTTTGAGGTTGCCGGCTGTAACGGAGAACTTGGGACAACACCGACACTTACAGGGGCTACATTGCTGGTGACGGGCCAGCCATCAGATTTTACGCTGCTTCTATTAAACTCTACGCCTCCGGCAAATTATCAGCCATTCTATGGAGGCTGGGATGCTAATAACGAGCCTGTAGATCATGTTACCGGGATTCATGTGCCATTTAACGAGACCAAAAAAATCTCCATTGAATATGACAGTATTTATTCCAATCCAATTTCAGTAACATGGGACGACGATAGCCGGTCACCTATAGGAAGCCATTGGATCATAGGATTTGACGATGGTGGTACCAGTCAGGGCTCATCCGGATCTCCGTTATTCAATTCTTTGAACCAGATCATAGGACAGCTTCACGGTGGTGATGATGAAATGGCCTATTACGGAAAACTGAGTTACAGTTATACATATAAGGCGAGTAATTATCATACCATGAGGCATTACCTGGATCCGGACAGCACAGGGGTTACCAGCATGCCAGGTTATTTTCCGTCAAATAATGTACCCGATGCATTTTTTACAACTCGTTTTGAAAATGTATGTCACAACGCTCCGATTGCATTTAATGATTATTCAGTTTTCGGCCCATATGAAAGAGAATGGACAATATTTCCCGCAACTTATGTATTTGGTGAAGGAACATCCGGATCTTCTGAAAATCCTGTCATTGAATTCATGCAGGACACTACTTATACTATATCGCTGAATCTGTTGGTAGAAAACGTGATTCTTTCAACTGAAACTCTTAATATCAAATCCGGTGAAAATATTAATTTATCAGTTTCATCAGGGACCTCAGCAGAACTTTGCGACTGTGATTTTGAAAGTATCGAGCTTACTGCTGATGGCGGTGATAATTTTGAATGGAGCATTTTACCCGGTGATGAAAATAAAATTACATTAAGCAACGCAACAGCCAATAAAATAACAGTGTCCAGAGTCCCTGTGTATGAAGCCGATTCCAGTTATACCTTCGGGCTTCGTGTTATAGGCTTCCAGGCTGCATGTTATGATACAGTGAACATAACATATAACCTGATCCGGCAGGTCAATGATGATATTGAAAATGCAATTGAACTCGATTACGGAATAAGCGATTATTATTCTAATATCTGTGCTACAATACAGGAGGGAGAACCTATTCCGCCATTTGTATCTTGCACAACACAGAATTCCTGGTGCAATGAATATGGAACCGGCAAAGATATTGTGGAGAATAGCGTGTGGTTCAGGTTTATTGCAAGCATAACCGGCATAGTGAGCATCTCATCCACAGGAATGGATAACCAGATTGCACTTTATGAGGCTAATTCATACCAGTCAATTTTGAACGGTGATTATACCATTCTTGGAGCCAATGATGACCGCAGTGACGCTGATTACAGACCTCTTATAGTCAATGAGGCAGTTCATCCCGGCGACACTTATTGGATACAGGTTGATGGCAGTGGCGGTGGTCTTGAGGACGATTTTTATATCAACATTACTGAAAAAGCCGCTACGTCGACCGATAATAACGAGGCAAGGCGAATGAACGTATACCCTCAGCCCGCTAATGACCGTGTATTTATTTCTCATCCTGACTGGCTTAATACACTCAGGGTTGAAATAGCCGTCTTCAATTCTGCGGGCATTGTAGTAACCCGTTCAGCAATTGAAACCTGGAACGGCACAATTTCTGTTAATACTTCAGACTGGGCACCCGGTGTGTATATTGCGGCTGTCAGAACCAAAGACAACCGGTATGTGGCGCAAATAATAAAAAGATAAATTAGTGATGGATGGTAAGGAAGATCTATACGGAAAGACGTTCCGCGAAATATCGGAGATTGTAACGAAACTTAATTTACCGGTGTATACGACGGGTCAGATAACCGATTGGCTATATAAGAAAAAAATCAGTACGATTGAGGAAATGTCAAACTTGCCGAAAGCGGCAAGACAGCAGCTGGGGGCGCTTTATTATAATGGTCTGAGCGGTCCCTCAAAATATCAGGTTTCTACAGATGGTACCAGGAAATATCTCTTCCAGGTAAGAAATGGTAAATATATTGAAGCGGTGTTCATTCCTGAATCAGACAGGAACACCATTTGCCTTTCATCGCAGATAGGATGTAAAATGGGCTGCGTCTTTTGTATGACTGCACGACAGGGTTTTCAGGGGAATCTAAGCGCAGGAGAAATCCTGAATCAGATTGTATCACTCCCGGAAAACGCTCTTCTCACCAATTATGTTTTTATGGGCATGGGCGAACCTCTCGCCAACACGGAGAACGTATTGAAAACACTGGAGATTATGACAGCCTCCTGGGGATTCGGATTAAGTCCTTCAAGAATTACAGTATCAACTATTGGGATACTTCCCGGCCTCGAACATATCCTTGACAAAAGCAGGTGTCACATAGCAGTTAGCCTTCATACACCATTCGATTCAGAAAGACAGGAAATGATGCCCATTCAAAAAATATTTCCTGTAAAAAGAGTCATAGATCTGCTCAGGGAAAAGTCATCCGACCGGCAGCGTCGCCTGTCGTTTGAATACATAATGTTCAAGGGATTAAATGACACGGCAAAGCATATAAACGGATTGACACGTTTGTTAAACGGACTACGGTGCAGGATAAATCTGATTCGGTACCATCCTATACCAGGAGCTTCTTTTGAATCATCCGATGAGGAAACCATCCAATGGTTTAAGAACCGTTTAAATGAAAAGGGAATATTGACCACAGTGAGAGCTTCAAGGGGTAAGGATATTTTTGCCGCATGCGGAATGCTATCCACAAAAGTGCAGGCAGAAACCTGATCACATCCCAGCAAGTTTCTTCTTTTCGACCAGGCTGATAGCTTCTTTAATAGTTATTTTCTTCCCTTCGCAGTAAGAAACTACAAATGCTTTCTTAATATTTATCTCCTGCCTTGTAGCATCAGCCTCTTCGAATGTCCTGTATACACCTATGGAATATTTATACCAGTTTTCTTCATAAATGAGGTCAATAGGCAATGATCCGCGGTAGAACAGATCAAGGTATTCCTGGCTAAGGGGCATAGTATGTGCCATGATCTGAACTTTAAAAATCACATCTTTTAGTAGTGAGGAATCAATCTGTGCTTCTTTATCGACGGTAGCAAAAATGTCTTTAGGCGGTTCATGAACTATAGGGTCCTTCATAATTTTCACAATCTCCTCGAGCGATTTGTCGTCCTCCCAACCATAATTATACTCCACAGGGTAGTCTATGCAGATTTGCAGGGCTCTTCCCCTGTCGCGGACTGCAAGCTTCTCAAATTCAAGGGCGTCCTCCATAATTTCCATCGAGTACTCAAACCGGTCGCTTTCCATTACCTGCCGCCTTCTGATAATAGAACGATTGTGGCTTCTGATTGCCGAGCCCTCATAATATTTTGCTTTTTCCATTCCCGAGGCCCTGTGGTTATCACGGTTCATTTTTTGCCAGAATGCCTCGTTTTTAAAGTGGAAAACCGTATAGGCAAGATCATGTGCCTCTTTGGTGGTCTCTGAACTTTCGTAAAGCTTTTTTAATGCAGACTGATAACTGTCACAGAAACGGTCATTCTTTTCAACATCAGATAATTTCGAAAATTGGTCTTTCGCTTGACTCAAAAGGACTTCACCATCGCTTAACAATTTGGCTGCCCTTTCAAGCTTTTTGATTTCCAGAGCATCGAACCTGATATTAAGCTCGGATGTAAAAACCGAGGCAGTGTTTTGCGCTAATATAAAGGTCTCCGATATCATTATCAACGCAAATACTGTATATACGCGTAATTTCATGGCAATAAAAATCCCTGTTAAATGTGATTTATTTGTTCCAGTATACGATGATTCTACTGAAAAGTTAAATCACATTTAACAGGGGCTAAGCCTGTCAGGCCGCGAGCTGATCAATCCTCCTGTTCAATAAGCCATTTTTCAGCTTCCTTGCGGCTTGCAAATGCCTTTCCCTTTCCACCCCTGTTGTAAGCCACGGTCTCTGTAAATTTGTTCATTTCGAGTTGCTGCAGTTGATTATCAACAAAGGCAGCCATCATGTTTTTCGGGGCCATTTCGATAAGCTTTTCTCCCAATATGTACATATCGATGGCCGAAATATCATTCCTGAAATTCTCGATGATAAGCACTCTTTTAATCTTGTTTGCTTCACACTCATCGAATATTTCTTTCCAGAACATCAGCGACACCTCAAGTGAATCTTTTTCACCTGAAACTAAAGCAACAATGTACTTGTCATGGTATTCAAACTGAATGTTGTACGGCTTTTCCTGTGGCATAAACCTGTTATTAGATGGATTATTCAAATTTACAAAAGATTTGAAGAAAAATAATTTTTTTTTAATATCCTGAATTCCAATATTTATCATCCAAATTTGCTGCTGATAAAAATAATTACATTTGCAGGGAAATTATCTCCTGAGTTAATGAAGATCGCATTAATTATATCCATTGTATTTCAATTTCTTGCGGCTATTTATGCCCTCAGCCTGACCCGATATACGAGATTAAATATCAGTTGGGTTCTTATTTCAATAGCCTTTTTATTAATAGTAATACGTGGCATTCTTGACCTTGTTCCATTTTATTATAAAGATGTTCAATGGGAGATTT
>DATAEX010000307.1:0-13423 GCA_036257765.1 Bacteroidales bacterium | reverse complement strand
TTTCTATTTAACATAATCAGACCACCCCGCCGGGGTATAGTCGTCAACCTAAAATCTGTAACATATTGATATTTATATATGTTGGAATAAATCGAGGTGAAAACGATGTAGAATCCAATGCCCCTTTAAGGCAAAATCTTTGTAGCTTACAATTCTCGATATCCTCATTAGCCTCCAGCAGGACGATATCTTAAGAATTACTTCTGCCTATACGGTGAAAATTATCGGGAATAAAATAGGTAGTATTTACGATGGTTTTGTTTTATTCCGCAGCTACGCTGCTGGATATAAAACAATACATGCGGTTACTACAAAGATTTTGCCCCTCTGGGGCAATTGCGCTCCTGATTTGAATTTATCGGGCTTTAAAGCAAATTTCCATCCATATGTCCTCCGGGGTTTAGCCGTTCAAACTATCAAATAATCAATAACATAAGCAATTAAGTTACAGATTTAGTTTTCTAGGTCTTCTAAGTCTTCTAAGTCTTCTAAGTCTGATTTATCAAGGGCAGCGGGTAGTTCAGGAGTTGATCTCCTTCATCAGCCTGTAAATGGTGGAAACGCCGATATCGAGCTTTTGTGCTACCGTACGGATATCATTGTTGTACTTATTGAGGTAAGATTTTATAATTTTCAGTTCATAGTCCCTTAGTGTCAGCTCCTTATTTTCGGAAGCTTCGCTTTGAGCATCACTATCGAGGATTATATCCTGGGGTTGAATTTCGTTCTTATCGGATAAGGTAATTGCCAGCTCGATAATTGATTTCAGCTCTCTGATGTTACCCGGATATGAATATGAAATCAGCTTTTTTTGTGCCCCCTGTGACAATTTCCTTAAAGTCAACTGATTTTCTTTGCAGAATGCTTCAATAAAATGGCGGGCCAAAAGTAAGATGTCATTTCCTCTATCCCGCAATGGCGGTAACTCAATGGGCAAACCCAGAAGCCTGTAATACAAGTCTTCCCTGAACCTTCCTTTTTTAACTTCTTCCTTGAGATTCTTGTTCGTTGCTACAATTATCCTGCAGTCGGTTTTAATAGTCTGATTGCTGCCAACCCGTACAATTTCCTTTTCCTGTAATGCCCGGAGAAGTTTTACCTGCAGGGCAGGGTCCATTTCGGCAATTTCATCCAGGAAAAGGGTGCCCCCGTCAGCTTCTTCAAATTTGCCAGTTCTTCTGTAACTGGCGCCGGTGAAGGCTCCTTTTTCATGCCCGAAAAGTTCACTTTCCATAAGTTCCGAAGGTACCGCTGAGACATTAAAGGCGACAAATGACCTTTCTTTCCGTTTGGAGTTATAATGAATCGCCTTTGCTACAAGTTCTTTTCCTGTGCCGGTCTCACCATAAACCGAAACATTGATACTGGTATTCAGAGCTTTTTCAATTCGCTCATATACTATTTGCATTTTAGGACTTTCACCAAGAATACTTTTTCTGAAATCATATTTCTTCTGGACCTCTTTCCGTAGCATTGAAATTTCGCTACGCAGACCAATTTCCTTTGTTATATTCTGCACAGTGTTTAGCAACCGGTCCCGAATATCATCCGACTTAATAATGTAATCCTTAGCGCCCAGCTTGAGTAATTCCACCACGGTGTTTATATCATCCTGTTCCGAGATCAGAATAACTTCGACATCAGGATATTCCTGTTTCAGCCCTTTAAGTACGTCAGTGCCGGTTGCATCGGGGAGACGGTAATCCAGAGTAACAATATCAGGAACTTCGCTGAGGTTTTCAAAAAAATCACGTGCGGTAAAAAAACTTTTAACTACATTATCAGGATTAAGCGAAAGTGTGTGAACAAGTAACCTGTTATACCAGTCATTATCTTCAACTACATAAATCAAAACAGGATGGGCCGGCTTCATAATTTTTCGATGTGCTGCTGCAGTCCTTTTTTAATTTTAAGGAATTCAGATTTTGAATCCTTCGAGAGATCAGCCAATATACCTATATTTTCCTGATTTTTCGACTGTTCTTCAATCATTTTAAGGTTTGAATAAAGTTTGTCAGCTCCAACATGACGGCATGGAGAAGATATCCGGTGAGCAATCTCATGAACCGCATTAAGATCACCCGACTTAATTGAGTCTTCCAATCCTCTCAGTCCCTGCTCTGTGCTTTGAATGAAGGAATTCAGCATTTGCTTTACGAACGAGACATCATTATCAGCTATGTGATACAGGTTTTTCAGATTAACCCCATGAAGTCCTCCGTGTAATCCGGATTCATTTTTTGCGGGATCTGATTCCACCATCGCCATTTCAGTTTGTTGGTCTATTTCTGGTTTACGAATCACCGAGAGAATAATGTTCAGCAGCATTTCTTCGGTAAAAGGTTTAGGAAGGAATGCATTCATGCCGGCGGAAAGATAAATTTGTACGTCCTCCGCAGAATGGGTCGCTGATGTTCCTATAATCGGCATTCTGTTCTCATCAATACCCAACTTGCCCCGGATAACGGAGGAAGCTTCAAGCCCACTGAGTCCGGGCATTCTGGCATCCATGAATACAATATCGTATGACAACATAGTAATTTTTTCAAGAGCCTGCTTACCATCTGAAACCTCGTCGCAATTCACCTTCCATCGGTTGAAAATTGTTCTGAACAATAGCCTGTTATATTCTTCATCGTCAACTACAAGGATTTTTAGTTTTTTTACAAACTGTGGTACGGGAATGATTTCTGAAATTTTCTGTATCAATTTTTGTTGTCCTCTCTGGTATGGCAGGCTGCACCTTATCGTCGTACCCTCACCTTCAACACTTTCGAGATGTATTTCCCCCTGGTGTAATTGTACCAGTTTTTTAACGATCGAGAGTCCGAGCCCTGTGCCACCAAACTTCCTGCTTATCCCTGCCTCAGCCTGAGTAAAATCGTCAAACACTTTATCCTGCATGTTTTTTCTGATACCTATTCCATTATCCTGAACAGTGAGGATTAATTCAAATATCTCACCGGAAAAATTCCGGGCATCCGCTGAAAAACGAATTTCACCTTCGGATGTAAATTTCACTGCATTTCCCACAAGGTTAAGCAATATCTGCTTGAGCCGGTATGAATCGCCATAAACAACTTCGGGAATATTAGTCCCAATTGTATAAAATAATGTCGTGTTATTCATCTGTGCTGCAGGCAGGAACAGCATTCTGATCTCTTCAAAAACAGATTGGAGTACAAAGTGATTCCTGTCAAGTACTATGGAATTATTCTGAAGCCTCGAAAAATCAAGCACGTCATTAACTATCCTTGCAAGGTGTTCTGAAGAAGTATGGATTATATCTAACATTTTACGGCTTCTTTCACTTAGTTTTTCGTGAAGAAGTTGTCCCGCAAATCCATGGATTGCATTTACCGGGGTTCTTATTTCATGGCTCATATTGGCAACAAACATTTCCCTGGTTCGGGCAAGTTTCTCAGTTTCTTCCCGTGATTTTTCAAGCGCAATCTGAACCTCGCGTATTTTTATTACATAACGGATAACAACGAACAGAACAGTCAGAACCAGCAGGGATCCAAGGATAGCAAAAGCAAACAGTCTCCTGAAGGTTTCATCGGCCATGCTATGCGCAGCTCTGGCATTATCCTTAATAGAATTAATCACTTCGTTTTCCATTCTTGTGATCAGCAGATACAAATGTTCCCTGATTTCATCATTTGTAATTGCAAGCTTCGATTCGGTAGCCAAAAGGATAGCATTCTTAATACTATCCTGTTGCTGAATCTTATTTAAATCACTAAGCAAAGCTTTCTGTTCTTCCGCTTTTAGCCGTAGTTCTTCCTCCTTAAGTGCCTTCCTGCTGAAAACCCGTTTCAGAATACCGGGTTTCTTTTTATTCAGCGTTCCAACCGCTATCCTGGCAGTGAGAGAATGAATATATATTTCAAGTGAATCAGAGTGATACAAATCGATCATTTCATTCCACACAAGCAGGTTTTCTTCAATAAGACTGCTGATTGTATCAATCTGTGAAAGAAATGCCGTGTCGTTTTTACTGGCAACGATAAGAGAATCGATTTTATCATCAATTCCGGAAATAATTCGGTAGTAGGGTTTGATTTCATCACGGTCATGGGTTATCCGGTAAAGGCGAACACTGCTTTCTGCCCTGTCGAGATCAGCTGCAATATCTCTGATCATAAGGAGCCTCAAATCAGGTCTCGATTTTACTTCAACCGAAGCAACAATCTCAGATAAGCTTCTGTAAGTAAGGTACCCGGCTGCTGAAACGAGCGTTACTGCAAGGATCATCAAGATGGCTACCTTCACCGGTAACGAAATCCACTTCATCTGTATGCCTTCAAATTTTCAACAAAACTATATTATTTGCGACATATATACTGGCATTTTTAATTGAATACGACCTTGTTTCCTATATTTGCCATTCATAATATGCTTTAAACTCTCTTTCCTGATGAATATTATCCAAAGTGTTATTATTGCAATTGTAGAAGGAATAACTGAATTTCTACCAGTTTCCAGTACCGGACATATGATCATAACCCAAAAAATCCTGGGTATCGAACCGAACGAATTTGCCAATCTTTTCACTGTTAATATACAGTTTGGGGCCATCCTTTCAGTGGTTGTTCTATACTGGAAGAAATTCGTGGCTCCTCTCAAAGTTAAAGTATCAAATGGTACATCAATTAAACGTTTTAACAACAGGTTTGATTTTTATTTGAAACTGTTGGTTGCATTTTTGCCATCTGCAGTTTTTGGAATAATTTTTATTGACTATATAAACAAGCTGCTGGAGAATGTTGTTGTTGTGGCTGTATCACTGGTAGTTGGAGGAATAGTCCTCCTGTTTGTAGATAACTGGTTCAGGGAACCGTCGGAACATCAGCAAATGTCTTATCCCCGGGCATTAAAAATAGGTTTCTTCCAGGTACTTTCTATGATTCCCGGAGTATCAAGAGCAGCGGCTACCATTATAGGCGGATTGTCGCAGCGGCTAAACCGCAAAAATGCAGCGGAATTTTCATTCTTTCTTGCCGTGCCTACAATGCTGGCAGCGTCAGTGTTTGAACTGTACAATAACATGCATTCGGTTTCTGAAGCGAATATCGCAATACTCTTACTGGGTAATGTTGTCGCTTTTTTTGTCGCAATGCTTGCCATTAAAGGTTTTATTACTTTTCTGACAAATCATGGTTTCAAAGTATTCGGTTATTACAGGATTGTGGTGGGAATGGTAATTTTGATCATGCTTGCATTCGGAATAGATCTCAATATGGTGGGATAACTTTAAAATTTCGGGTATGAAAGAAAGAATTAAAATGATTTCATGGAATGTAAATGGTATCCGGTCACAGATCGCAAAAGATTTTTATTCCACAGTGAAGAACCTGAACCCCGATATTCTTTGCATCCAGGAAACCAAGGCACAATATGAGAACATGCCCGATCTCACACAGAATCTTCCGGGGTATGAAATGTTCCTTAATGCAGCCATCCAGAAAGGATATGCCGGTACAGCCATACTTTCGAAAATAAAACCGCTTTATTTTACAAAGGACATTGGAATGGAGAAACATGATCAGGAAGGAAGAGTCATCACGCTTGAATTCGAGAAGTTTTTCCTGGTTAATGTTTATGTTCCAAATTCTGGTCAGGAATTAAAAAGGCTGGACTACAGGAAAGAATGGGACGAGGAGTTTCTGAATTACATAAAAGGGCTTGATTTGAAAAAACCGGTTGTTCTTATCGGCGATCTTAATGTAGCACACGAACCAATCGATCTGGCCAGACCTAAGGAAAACTATAACAAAGTTGCTGGATACACACAGGTTGAGATCGACGGATTTAAAAATTTTGTTGCCGCCGGGTTTACGGATACGTTCAGGTATTTTTACAAAGACAAGATTCAGTATACTTACTGGTCACAACGATTCAGGGCAAGGGATAAAAATGTTGGCTGGAGGATCGATTATTTTCTCGTGAGCAACCGGTTCATTGAATATGTAAAAGATTCCTTCGTTCTTGACCAGGTTATGGGTTCCGATCATTGTCCGGTGGGGGTGGAACTGGAAATGTAATTAACTAATTTTAAGAATTTCGACCCACTATAATGCCTTGCAATTCAAGGAAAATAATATTACATTTACCCATATGGCAATAAATTATTATATCTATGGGTGCTACCGTAAGAAATATTTCCAGTCTGGATTATCTGCGTTTAATTAACCTGATCTATCATGATGTAGGGCAGGAAACTATCCCTGCCGAAAATCTTCACCAGCTGTACCTGATGCTGGAAACTTCACACAAGGTCAAATCAGAAAGTATTCCGGAAGATATCGTTACTATGAACTCCAACGTGGTAATAAAATTTGTAAGATCCGGTGAAACAAAAACCGTTAAAATTGTTTATCCCGATGATCCGGGCTTAAATAAAAATCAGGACTCTGAAACTATCCCGGTATATAACCCTCTGGCTATTTCTATCCTTGGGCGTAAAGAGCATGAAGTATGCTTTAGTCGCCGGGGCGAGGAAGAAGTGCCGGTGCTGATCGATAAGATCCTTTTCCAGCCAGAGGCACATAAATTATTTAATCTGTAAGAAAAGTAGCTTCACGTTTGCCATTGGGCCAGAAGCTCAGTGGTTGTGAAGCTTTTGTTTTTTTTTAAAAATTTTGGATATGAAAAAGATTACCGTAACAAAGACCGATTATCAGCACTTGAAAAAGCTGACGGGTAATCCGGTGAAAGGGAATACCCCTGAACATCTTATAAGGCTTTATGAAGAACTTGAACGGGCAAAAAAGGTGGAATCAATAAAAGTAGAGCCTGATGTTGTAACAATGAATACTGAAATTGAATTTACAGATCTCGATACGAATACAACAAGGCGACTCAAACTGGTATATCCGCAGTTTGCCGATATTAAAAAAGGGCATGTTTCCATACTTGCTCCCATTGGCACTGCTTTATTGGGTTACCGAAAAGGAGACGTTGTTGAATGGGAAGTCCCGGGTGGTAAGAAGAAATTTCTTATAAAGGACATCATATACCAGCCGGAAGCAAATGGAGATCTTCTTGCATGATCCAAAGTGTTGGCAATAAAGCAAAAACCTGGCATAAAGATGCCAGGTTTTTTTATATATTTTCTTCTCAGCGCCCGGAATTCTGCCGGATTATTTTTGTGGTGCCACGTGGAGTTGAACCACGGACACACGGATTTTCAGTCCGTTGCTCTACCAACTGAGCTATGGCACCCTTTTTTGAGAGCTGCAAATCTAAATAAAAAAACTATTCATCAAAACTTTTTTTCTCAAAATTCTAACCCTGTTATAATACAGAGGTTTACAGTTTATGTTACTTTTGCATCCATTATGCCCGCAGACGAATACTTAATCCATACCCTCAGAAACGGAATCCGGTTAATACATAAACAGGTCGGCAGCAGGGTAGCACATTTGGGACTTTTCATCAATACTGGTTCGAGAGACGAAACCGAGGATGAGCATGGTATTGCCCACCTTATTGAGCATATGCTGTTTAAGGGCACCCATCGCCGAAAAGCATATTATATCCTAAGCCGGATGGAGGATGTCGGTGGTGAATTAAATGCTTATACAACCAAAGAAGAAACCTGCATCCATAGTACTTTTTTTCACGAATATTATTCCCGGGCATTTGAACTCATCAGCGATATAGCATTTAATTCGTCGTTTCCCGAGAATGAGCTTAGGAAGGAAAAGGAGATCATTTATGATGAAATTAACTCCTATAAGGATTCTCCGTCGGAGCTTATTTTCGATGAATTTGAAGAACTGCTTTTCGACGGGAATCCTCTGGGCAGAAATATTCTCGGAAAAGCAGCAGTCCTGAAACACTTTACTCCGGCAAGTATCAGAAATTTCATAAATAGAAATTATTCGACCAGCCAGATGGTGCTGTCATCCGTGGGAAATATAGATTTCAGGAAACTTGTAAAGCTATTTGAAAGGTATTTTAATGTTTCGGCCATGCAACCGGGTAAGGACCGCGATGTGCTTGAGTACGCCTATATGCCTTCATCAAAAAAAGTAGGGCGAAATACATTCCAGGCTCATTGCATAATAGGGAATATCGCCTATAAGTTCAGCGATCAAAGGCGTCTGCCGCTGTACCTGCTCAATAATTATCTTGGCGGACCCGGATCCAATTCACGACTGAATATGGCCCTCCGTGAGCGCCGTGGTTATGCATATACTATCGATTCAATGTACACTCCTTATACTGATGCCGGTAATATTACCATCTATTTCGGAACGGATAAAAATCTGGTTGAAAAATGCACCGAAATTGTATTTAAAGAATTAAAGCAACTTAGGCTAAAACCACTCAGCCTTATTCAGCTTCACAAAGCAAAACGCCAGGTAATGGGTCATATTGCCATTTCCGCTGAAAGCAACGAGAATTACATGCTTTCCATGGGAAAGAGCCTTATGATATTTAATAAGGTTGAGCCGATCGCAGAAACACAGAAAAAACTAGACTCCATTACTGCAACGCAGCTTACCGAGATAGCCCGGGATGTTCTCGATGACAAAAAGATGTCATACCTGTTATATCAATAAAAACTGAATGATAACAGATAAAAACATAACTGAATACGCGATTAAATTTTCGACCCCTGAAGATGACGTTTTGCAGCGGCTCTATCGCGAAACCCATCTAACAACGGTTTATCCGAATATGTTGTCAGGCCCCCTGCAGGGAAGACTACTTGAATTTATAAGCCGAATGATGAAGCCTTTAAGAATACTGGAAATAGGAACCTTTACCGGATATTCGGCCATTTTTCTGGCCAGGGGCCTTGCACCCGGAGGCGTTCTCCACACCATTGACATAAATGACGAGCTATCTGAAACAGCCAACAGATATTTTAAGGAAGCAGGTGTGGATCATTCCGTTGTTTTGCATGTAGGCGATGCATTGGATATTATACCCGGTATAAATGAGGCGTTCGACCTGGTGTTTATAGATGCGGATAAGGAAGAGTATATTCGTTATTATGAGCTTGTATTTCCGAAGGTAAAACCGGGCGGATTTATACTGGTTGATAATGTACTATGGGGCGGCAAAGTGCTGCCCGATAACAGGGATAGCGATAAAGAAACAATGAGTATACGGGAATTTAATAACCTTGTGCTAAATGATTCCAGGGTGGAAAAACTGATGCTGCCATTCAGGGACGGTATCTACCTGTTATATAAATTACAAGAGTGATTTTATATGAACCTTTCCCCTATACTATTGTTAACACTCGGGAAACACTATACTCATGGGTGCATACACCATAAGAGAACTTGAAAACCTGTCGGGTATAAAAGCTCACACGATCCGCATCTGGGAAAAGAGATATGGACTGATAGCCCCTCAAAGGACTTCTACTAATATCCGCACATACAGAGATACTGAGCTTAAGAAGCTGCTTAATATATCCATACTTAACCGTAACGGACTTAAGATATCTAAGATTGCACAACTTTCTTCAGATGAAATCATTTCAAGAATAAATCAATATACCCATGATGTAACAAGTACCGAGAGTCAGATCGAAAACCTGACGCTGGCCATGATCGATCTGGATGAGCATCGTTTTGAACAGGTGCTCGCCCGATCAGTAATTAAATTTGGATTTGAAGATGCGGTTATCCGGGTGCTTTATCCGTTTTTTGTCCGGATAGGATTAATGTGGCAAACCGATTCGATCAATACCACACAGGAGCATTTCATATCCAATCTGGTAAGGCAAAAGTTTTTCGCTGCTATCGATAATCTTGAAACTGACATGCGGCCCGAAAATTCGCGCTTTATTTTCTTTCTTCCCGAAGGAGAGCTTCACGAAATTGGGCTGTTGTTTTTCTGCTACCTTGCAAAAAAAAGGGGATTCAGAACTCTTTACCTGGGACAATCACTCCCGGTAAAAGATCTCACTGAGATATCGCGCACATTTGGTTTTCAATACCTTGTGACTTCGGTGACAGCAACTTATAACAGGAAAGGAACGGGCGAATACCTGAAAAATCTTTCTGAGAAATTCGGTGATAAAACTATATTCATTTCAGGAGCCAGGATTCTGGATTATTCCCCCGAAGCACCCGGCAATGTGAAACTGATTACATCTCCGCAGGCTTTTCTTGAAGAACTTGACGGGATCAACAGGTAAAACCTGCATTTCTGCAGAAATTAATTTCCTTAAAAACAGGATATTAAGGTCTGAATCTATAGTGTTAAACACACAATTTCAGTAACTTAAACAGAATTTTGAGAAATTCTGATATTTTATTCTATTTAGACACAATTTAGAATAGATACCTCTTTTGCATATTATCATAAAAAAAGCATGTTATCGAATCTGATATTTGTATAAAATCGGTCATAAAAATCCTAGTTTTTATTTAATCTAAATAAAAAAAACTTGCTGCATGTTTAAGTAAGATGTAATTTTGATAGACAAAAACTAAATTGTCTTAATTTATGACCGCAATAGAGTTCAATTATCAACTATCAAGTCTCAGTGATAGCCTTGAAAGATTCGCGTACAGCCTCACTTCCAATAAAGAGGATGCGCGTGATTTGCTGCAGGAGACTTTTGTTAAAGCTATTTCGTACCGTGATAAATTTGCCGATGATACCAACCTTAAAGCCTGGACTTTCACTATAATGAAGAATACATTTATTAATAATTACAGGAGGCTGGTAAAGGCAAATACGACCTTCGATCACACCGATGATCTATATTATCTTAATCTGAGCCGGGAATCCGGTTTTGAGACTCCTGAATCATCGGTATCGGCTAAGGAAATTGAAAAACATATCGATAAGCTCGAAGATGAGTTCAAGGTTCCTTTTAATATGCACCTTCAGGGTTTTAAATACAAGGAGATCGCCGATAACCTGGGATTGAAAATAGGTACTGTCAAAAGCAGGATATTTTTCACCCGGAAAAGGCTTATGAATTCCCTTGGAGTAGGATACAGTTCATAAATTTTGGTTTGATTTAATAATCAGTTTGGTCAGATTTGCCCTCTGCTAATAGCGGGGGGTTTTTTTTTAAACTCTTTTATTAACTTTGCAGCACTTTCATAATAATCAATTACATGAGCTTTAACTCCAGGTATAGCCAGCGTGGCGTATCGTCTAAAAAGGAAGATGTTCACAGAGCGATAAAGGATATTGAACCCGGATTGTTCCCGAATGCCTTCTGTAAGATCATACCCGACTATCTTGGAGGCGATGAGTCGTATTGTAATGTGATGCATGCAGATGGTGCCGGAACTAAATCTTCTCTGGCATACATGTACTGGAAGGAAACCGGAGATTACAATATATGGAAAGGAATCGCCCAGGATGCACTTGTTATGAATGTTGACGATTTGCTTTGTATCGGAGCCGTAGGCGATATGCTGATGTCTTCAACTATAGGCCGGAATAAATTAAAGATTCCGGGCGATGTGCTGGTCTTTATATTGAAGGGTTTTGATGAGACGATCGATGAGCTTGCAAAGTGGGGGTTCAACATACAATTGACAGGCGGCGAAACCGCAGATGTAGGAGATTTGGTCCGAACAATTATAGTGGATTCCACTGTTGTATGCCGGATGAAACGTAAAGATATCATCGATATACAGATAAAGCCCGGGGATGTGATTATAGGTCTGGCATCTTCAGGTAAGGCGGTTTACGAAAAGGAATACAACAGTGGCATAGGAAGTAACGGGCTTACTTCCGCACGGCATGATCTTTTTGTTCACCACCTGGCAGAGAAATATCCTGAATCTTACGATGATCTTATTCCTATGTCGCTTGTGTATACCGGGAAATACCAGCTTACACAAAATATCCCGGGTCTGGGAACTGATATGGGCAAGCTTTTGCTTTCACCTACCCGCACTTATGCCCCGGTGATAAAGAAAGTTCTGGAAAACAGCAGACGGTATATTCACGGTATGATCCATTGTACCGGAGGAGGACAAACAAAGGTTCTTAAGTTTATTAATAACCTGCATGTTATAAAGGATAATCTGTTCGATTTGCCTCCTTTGTTCAGAATGATCAGGGAGTCATCCGGTACCGACTGGGAAGAGATGTACGAAACCTTTAACATGGGACACCGTTTTGAAATATATACAAGTCCGGATTCTGCTTCTGATATTATAGCTATATCTGAAGAATTAGGTGTTGAGGCTAAAGTGATCGGCCGTGTTGAAGAATTTAAAGGAAGGAAAATTACAATTTCCGGTCCCGATGGGGTTTTTTGTTATTGAATAAACTTTAGTTATCAGTTACATGAGTAAAAATTTGATTCTCGATAAACTTGAAGGTGTCAACCAGCGATTTATTGAGGTAGGCCGTTTGCTTACCTCGCCCGATATCATGGATGACATGAAAAGGTATATTTCTTTGAATAAGGAATATAAGGAACTCAGTCCTGTTATTGCAGCCTATAAAGAATATAAAAATGCCCTCAGTAATATTGAATCAGCCAGGGAAATACTGGCCGTTGAAAAAGATGATGAAATGAGGGATATGGCCAAAGCCGAACTTGATGAGCTCAACGGTAAAATTGGGCAGATGGAAGAAAATCTGAAGATCTTATTGCTGCCCGCAGATCCGCAGGATAGCAAAAATGCCATTCTCGAGATACGCGCCGGTACAGGGGGTGATGAAGCCAGTATTTTTGCCGGCGATCTTTACCGCATGTACAGCAAATTTTGCGAGCAGAAAGGATGGAAAATGGAAATCACCAGTGTTGCTGAGGGTACAGCCGGGGGCTTCAAGGAAATCATAATTAATGTGAAAGGCGATGGCGTATATGGTATCCTCAAATATGAGTCGGGCGTACACAGGGTTCAACGTGTTCCACAGACTGAAACGCAGGGCCGGATTCATACGTCTGCTGCATCGGTAGCAGTTCTGCCTGAGGCAGAAGAATTAGATATTGATCTGAAACAGGAAGATATACGCATCGACAGGTTCTGTTCATCCGGACCCGGAGGTCAATCGGTTAATACTACCTATTCTGCAGTCAGGCTTACTCATATCCCCACAGGTGTGGTGGTTTCGTGCCAGGACCAGAAATCGCAATTGAAAAACCTGGAAAAAGCTATGTCAGAATTGCGCACCAGGTTGTATAACATCGAATATCAGAAGTATATCGACAGTATCGCCAGCCAGAGAAAAACAATGGTATCCACAGGTGACCGATCGGCCAAGATCCGCACTTATAATTATCCGCAGGGCAGAGTCACTGATCACAGGATAAACCTTACCATGTATAATCTGCCTTCCATACTCGACGGAAATATCAGTGAGATAATTAGCCAGCTCCAAATGGCTGAAAATGCAGAACGGCTGAAAGTTAACACCTGAAAAATTCAAATGAATTCGGAACAACTATATGATCAGATTAGGAGCAAGC
>DATAEX010000149.1:0-5159 GCA_036257765.1 Bacteroidales bacterium | reverse complement strand
GGGGGTTTCTCTAATTGATTGAGAGAAACAGTTACAAGATGGGTTCTGCCATTAGTTACCAATTTGATATTGCTTAAAATAACTTTTTCAAAGGACTGTAATGCCTTTCGGAACGCGCCAGGGAGTTCGTTTCGCAATCCTTCACGTGCCATAGCGAGCATGTTCATATTTGCCTTGCCGGCTGCAGGTGCCAGATATTTTCCTATGTCTCCTGTGAGGTATAAAATATCGCCTTTATTGGTAGTAAGTACGCTTGCAGGGGAATACTGTTGTAACAATATCTGATCGGTAAGTACCTGTATATTATCTTCAATTTTTTTTTCTGATTTATTATCCATATTGCCTGGTTTATGGTGAGATGATGAACCTTGAAAACTTAAATCCTCCTTCTCTGATATCCCGGCACGCTGATAAATTCTAAGTTTAGAATTAATGGATGTGAAAAGATTGCCTATAGTTCCATTTGTTTCGGCACTTCCCAGCAATAAGTAACCGTCAGTATTCAATGTATAGTGAAAGAGCGACATGAGTCGTTTTTGCAACGGACTATCCAAATATATAAGAAGATTCCGGCAGGAGACTAAATTAAGCTTGGTAAAGGGAGGATCCTTGATCAGATTTTGAGATGCAAATACAACTATCTCCCTGATCTCGGGATTAACCTTATAATGGTTGTCGGTTTTCGTAAAAAAACGCGACAATCTGCCGGATGAAACATCGTTAACTATATTGGGCGGATAAATGCCCTTACGAGCTTTCTCAATAGCATCAATATCAAGATCTGTAGCAAATATTTGCAGGGATATGTTTTTATTCAGATTTGCCTTTTCAAGAGCTTCTTTGAAAACCATGGCCATGGAATATGCTTCTTCCCCTGTGGAACAACCCGGTATCCAAATCCTGAGAATATACCTTTTAGGGAGTTTTTCAAAAATTGATGGAAATATTTTATCTTTCAATTCATCCCAAAAAGCCGGATCCCGGAAAAAATTAGTCACGCCTATCAACAATTCTTTAAAAAGTATTTCAACTTCAGCCGGTGTTTCCTGCAAATATCTAACATACGACGCAATCTTTTTTAATTGATGAACCCCCATTCTCCTTTCAATCCGGCGATAAATAGTATTCTTTTTATACTCTGAGAAGTCATTGCCGGTATGATTTCTCAGCAGGATAATAATTTTTTCAAGCGAACTGGTGTCTTTTTCCAGTTCTTCTTTTTTGACTAAAACCGGTGGATGCCTGACAAGTCCAATTAGCCTGGAAGGGATTTCGTTGGCATGGGCTACAATATCAACCATTACAGAATCGATTGCATGTCGGGGCATACTGTCGAATTTTGCAGATTCCGGATCCTGTACCAATACCATTCCGGACTTTTCCTTAATGGCTTTAAGGCCCATGCTCCCGTCCGAACCCATCCCGGAAAGGACAATTCCGACACTGCGAACATGCTGATCGTCGGCCAGCGAACGAAAGAAGAAATCGATAGGTAACCGCAAGCCGTTTGTTTTAATGGATTTAAACAGATGCAATGTCCCTTTATAAATGGACATACTTTTGTTCGATGGGATTACATATACACAATTAGGTTTCACTTTCATCCGGTCGGAAACGGTATATACCTTCATCTTTGTTACCCGTTGAATGAGCTCACTCAGAATACCTTTGTGGTCCGGAGCAAGATGCTGAATGACGATAAAGGCCATCCCGGTATTTTCGGGCGTGTTCAGGAAAAATTCATCCAGAGCCTCCAATCCCCCGGCGGATGTGCCAATGCCTACAATGGGAAACTGATCTTTTTTGGCATCGTTAGAATTATCAATCAAATTATCCGGTAATTTCATTTATACAAAGGTCATTATATTCTTTCGGCAAAACCAAATTGTAATAACCCGCTTGAAAACTTGAGAGATAAGTTGGGCCGTTACCAAAAGTAATAATTTATACTGTATTTCAAGCACATAAAACTATTATAAGATACGCAAATATTTGTTTTATACTCAGCTGAGTAGCTGTGAGAATAATAATATTCCGGAAAATCTTATCTTCACTTATAATCTCCCTGAGAGGTATGATAATTCAAAAGCAGCTTTCCGGAACATAAAAAATGAAGACTATGACATACATTAAAAATTCACGCCGTAATTTTTTAAAGACTGTCACCACTACTTCTGTACTTTCGGCCAGTTCAATACCGTCCATTGCAGCCGCGATATCCGGAAATTCCTCCGGATCGGAGCAGGCGCAAACCACAGGATTATCTAACGGTAATTCAAATGCAAGGCCTGATTTATACGATGGACCGCAATCCCCATTTTTTGAAACCATCCCTTTTAACGGAAATGGTACGGTTGATTTACTTAACGGATCCCTTACCGGAAGAATGGCTGATGCGTTTAAGCATGCCCCGGTGGGAAAAGGTATCGCCTGGGGAATATCATTTCAAATTTCTGAAAATCCAATTATAATTAAGGATGTTCCATTTCATCTGCAATTTGCTCCTTTAAAGACAAAATGGCTGGTGTTCCTGCATACTTCGGATTCAATCGAATTAAAAAATGACACCGGGATTTTAAAGAAACCTTATAAAGGATTGGGTCAGCTGAACGAAACAGTAGCTGATTATGTAATTATATATGATGATGAGACGGAGGAACGTGTCTCTGTTAAGGAACGCTACCATATCGGAATGTACCGTCAGTCGTGGGGTGAAAATAATGTACTGTCAGTAGCTCATCATAAGCCGGTGACAATCCGTTCCCACCATGAACAAACCACATGGGACTGGGGAGGAAGTCAGACAAGAACGAATGCAATGGACAGGTATGATTGGATCAACTGGCTATGGGCCTGGGAAAATCCATTTCCTTCGAAGCGGATAACAGGTATTCGGTTCGAACCACGAAACCTCACTGCTGTGGTTATTTCAGCAATTTCAACAGGAATGGTCTCCTCACATCCGCTCAGGTGGCAGGTAAGGCGGAAAGCATTCTTTGCACTTTCCAAAAATGAAAATTTTGAATATGAATTGGATAAGCATGGACTCTTGTCACAAATTCAACTTGATTTGGGTCAGGTAATATCAGCCTCACCAAGGCTACTTTACTCCAATGAAACCTGGACAGAAAGTTATAATAATAAAGTACCGGAAAAATCACCTAATGAAATTCTTGTAGAATATAGCGCCCATCCTGAAGCACATTTCCATCTGAAGGACGGCAGATTGATCCCTTTGTCCGGATTACAGGAAGAAACAGCTATAAATCAGATTAAACCCGTTCCTTCCGCTACACATAGGGTTAAATTCAGGATCATAGAAAAGGGGACATCCAGACCAATAGTAGTAAAATTGCATGTGCATGGAGAATCAGGGGAATATCTTGCACCTGAGGACCGGCATAGAATCCCGAATAATGCATGGTTTTCAGATTATAGTGTCGATTACATTCATAATGGACTCCATATTTGCACTTATGTGGACGGTGAAACGCAAATAAAACTACCCCTGGGAAAGGTGTACCTGGAAGTATCCAAAGGATTTGAAATTAAACCCGTTCGAAAAATAATAACCATAGCTGAAGATACGGAAACGGTTGAGATCGAAATTGAAAAGGTTCTGTCCTGGAGAGAAAAAGGTTGGGTCTCCGCTGATACCCATGTGCATTTTCTTTCACCAAATTCTGTTCTTCTGGAAGGCTCCGGTGAAGGGGTGAATATTGTAAATCTTCTTGCAAGTCAATGGGGTGAATTGTTTACGAATATTGGCGATTTTGATGGAAAAACCACATTTGGATCTCCTGAACAGGGTGGTGAAGGTGAATACCTGGTAAGGGTTGGAACTGAAAACAGGCAGCATGTGATGGGACATATTTCCCTTCTGGGATACAAGGGGAATATTATAAGACCTATTACGACCGGCGGACCGGATGAATCGGCTTTAGGTGATCCTGTTGAAATGTTGCTTACAGAATGGGCTGAACAATGCAAAAAGCAGGATGGTCTGGTTATTCTACCCCATTTTCCGGATCCACGGCTGGAAAATGCAGCTACCATTGTCAGCGGAAATGTGGACGGTGTGGAAATGACATCCTGGGGCGACCTTTATTCAGGGATCAGTCCCTATTCACTGGCAGATTGGTACCGGTACCTTAATTGCGGATATTTTGTGGCAGCTGTGGGTGGAACAGATAAAATGAGTTCCGATACGGCCGTAGGCACGGTGAGAACCTATGCCCGGATCAGTCAAGATCGTGAATTTTCATACGATGAATGGAAGGAGGCTGTGAGAAGAGGAGAAACTTTTGTTACTTATGGTCCTCTGATGAATTTCATGGTGGACGGGAACCCTATGGGGAGCCGGATAAAGCTTTCCCCGAACGGGGGTACTGTTGATATAGAATGGGAGGTAGCAAGTGTTACTATACCAATTTCACGTGTTGAATTAATAGTGAATGGTGAAGTAACAGAAAGTCTTTCAGTTGATCCGTCTCAGGCGGCCGGCACCTGGCGGGTGAAAGTGAATAAAAGCTCATGGTATGCTTTGCTGGTAAGGGGTCATTACCCTGACAAACCTGAGATAATTACTGCCCATTCGTCTCCTGTGATGATTATCGTGGAAGGATCCCGGATTCATTCACCGGCTGATGCGGTCACAATTCTTGAACAGATCGAGGGCGCATTGGCGTATCTTGATTCTATCGGAACAAGAGCTGAAGATAAAATCTACAAGCGTATGCGCCTCCTTCTCGAATCGCATCACAGATCTGTTCATAACCAGATGCATCTGCAGGGACATTATCACAGACATACACCACCCACTGATCATCCGGAACATCATGCCTGAGTGATTAAATCCCCAGCCAGTAAGTGAGTTTAAAAGAAAGCTCAATACTTTTATTAACACCCGACAGGTTAGCATCATCCCTGAGTACAATATAAAAATCGCTCATCGGCGCATAACGCCATTGAAAAATACTGTTGAAGCTGATGTTTTTAAGCTGGGTATTATACTGAATCAAAGTTGACCATAAGAGTTTGGTGGTAAAACTGATTTCAGGCTTTAATCCCAGTAAATGATAAGTGGCATTTCCATAACCATGCTTTAAATTAATGTCTGTATAATTATAATTTAATGAGATTGATCCGAAAGGTTGAAA
>DATAEX010000122.1:0-5876 GCA_036257765.1 Bacteroidales bacterium | reverse complement strand
TGGGTTGGCGTCCTTTGATGTTTTTATATGATTTCAGCTACAAGCAAATAGTAGAAATAAATACCAACTGGTCATTCCTTGAAAACGTCTGGTTCAGGTTGCATGAATATACTGTATACTACCGGAACGCAGAGTACTTTCCAATTATAGTATCATTGATCTTTTTCGGTTATGTGGCCGGACGAATGGAATTCTATAAGAAAATCGACAAGATTTTCCCGCATCTTACAATTGCAGCGATCTTATCTATAGTTTTCATTTTTTTGTTTAAATTTTTCCATTCTTATTTTTCACAAAAGAATGTTAGTCTTGAATTATTCGTAATTTTGAAAAAACTCCAGACCGTAAGCAATATATTGCAGTCTTTTCTATACCTATATTTGATCACCTTAATGTACCGGAAGAAGTTATTCGTAAAAACTTTGGAACCTTTGACATATGTGGGACGTATGTCTTTAACAAATTATTTATTGCAAAGTGTTATCGGAGTTTTTATTTTCAAAGGATTTATTGACTTGTACGGTAAGCTATCACTTTTTGCTCTTGAAGTTGTTGCCTGGATTACTTTTTCATTAATGCTGCTTGGAAGTTGGCTCTGGCTCAGAAAATTCCGGTATGGTCCAATGGAATGGATTTGGCGTAAATTATCCTATGGGCGGAAGATTAATATCGCTATAGTGAAAAATGATATAATTAAAATAAATACACTTTAATATGAAGATTCTTATAGCAGGAAATTTGGGCTATATCGGCCCCAGTGTTACGAATCATTTTAGAAAAACATTTCCCGATTCGGAGATAATTGGTTTTGACATCGGTTACTTCACTCATTGTCTTTCAAATGCATCATATATTCCGGAAGTAAAACTTGATGCGCAGGTATACGGTGATATCCGGAAATTTCCTGCTCAACTGTTAAAGGGCGTGGATATTATTGTTGATCTTGCAGCAATTTCAAACGATCCTATGAGTTTCAGGTATGAAGAAATTACACTTGATATTAATTACAGGTCTGCAGTAAAACTGGCAAAGCTGGCAAAAGATAACGGAGTAAAATCATTTGTTTACGCCTCCTCATGCAGCATGTATGGTCTTGCTGATGATTCTGAACGAAAGGAAGGTGATAAACTGAATCCGTTAACAGCTTATGCGCGTTCGAAAGTAATGGCTGAAACTGAACTTGAACCATTGGCTGGCGACGGCTTTACAGTAACCTGTCATCGATTTGCCACTGCATGCGGTTGGACAAACCGGCTGAGGCTTGATCTTGTACTTAATGATTTTGTTGCAGGTGCGCTCGTAAACAGAGAAATCTCAATATTAAGCGACGGAACACCATGGCGACCCATGATAAATACCAAGGATATGGCAAGAGCTCTTGAATGGGGCGCTACAAGGAAACCTGAAACCGGAGGAAAATTCCTTGCTGTAAATACCGGCAGCAATGCCTGGAATAACAGGATCCTGGCGTTAGCTGAAGCGA
Source organism: Bacteroidales bacterium (assembly GCA_036257765.1). GTDB lineage: Bacteria > Bacteroidota > Bacteroidia > Bacteroidales > UBA10428 > UBA5072. The sequence goes on along the minus strand of DATAEX010000122.1, from coordinate 4,393 downwards.
TTGAATCAGTTTTACCGGGGGTAAAAATCAGCGTTAACCCTGATGCTCCCCCTGATAAAAGATCCTATCGTGCTAATTTCGATTTATTCAAAAGGCTGGCTCCAAATCATCAGCCTCAGGAAGACTTGATATCCACTGTAAAAGAAATCAAGGACAATCTTGTGGAGATGGGATTTAATGATCCGAATTACAGGAATTCCATGTTTATCCGGTTGAAAGTACTCGATTACCTTCAGAATAAGGGTCTGCTGAATGGCAACCTGGAATGGGTATAAGAACCTTATCCCCCTCTGGAGGGGGGAAGGGGGTGGACATGAACAGACTTTTTTTAGCAAACAAATTAATAAGTTATGATTTTCACAGAAACAAATCTGAAAGGCGCGTTTACTATTGAGATTAAGAAAATCGGTGATGAACGCGGATTTTTCGGAAGATCATGGTGCAGGAACGAAATGGAAGAACACGGATTAAATAGTTCTATCGTACAGATCAATACTTCATTGAGTAAATTTAAGGGAACATTGCGGGGCTTGCATTTTCAGATCGCACCTTACCAGGAATGTAAAATGATCCGATGCACAAGAGGAGCGATTTTTGATATGATTGTTGATCTCAGGCCGGATTCACCCACTTTTCTTCAATGGCATGGCGAAGAGTTGACAGTGGATAATCACAAAGCCTTGTATTCGCCTGAAGGATTTGCCCAGGGATTTATAACCCTTACCGATGATGCTGAAATAACGTATTTTACTACCCAGTTCTATGCTCCCGGAACAGACAGGGGTATAAGATACAATGATCCTCAGATCGGAATTAAGCTTCCGCTCGAACCTGTTGTAATCTCCGATAAGGATCGTACATGGCCTGATTTCACTCCCGACATTTTAAAGTAATCCGAATTATGCTACATAAACATTGTCCTAACTGCGAAGGTGATAAAATCGAAGGTTTTTTCCCTATTAAAAATGCCCCGATATTTAGCCTGGTTACAGTCAAATCCCGTGAAGAGGCTTTAAATGTTCCACGCAAAGATATCGAACTTGCATTCTGTCATTCCTGCGGTTTTATATTTAACAGATTATTTGATACCAGCATTGACTACTTCACAATGGGTTATGAAGATCAGCAGGGCTTCTCAACCACATTCATGAATTATTTGAAAAAGATTTCCGAAGGGCTGATCGGGAAGTACAATCTTAAGGGAAAAACATTACTTGAAATTGGATGCGGCAAAGGAGATTTTATAAATCTTCTTACCGAACTTAGCCAGGGAAAAGGGATCGGCGTTGACCCTGCATATCAGGAAGGGCGACAGAATAATCCGAATCTGACTTTCTACAAGGAATTCTATAAAATGGAGCACGGCAAATTGCCGGCTGATTTTATTTGCTGCAGGCATACCCTTGAACATATTCATGGTACAAAGGCATTTTTGCAGTTGATCAGAGATTCGCTGGGAAACAGTACGGATAAGATCATTTTCTTTGAAATCCCCCAGATTACACGAATATTGGAAGTACAGGCTTTCTGGGATATTTATTATGAACACTGCTCCTATTTTAGTGCAGGATCGCTGGCCCGGTTATTCAGAAGTACAGGCTATGAAATTCTCGATCTCAGATTGGACTATAACGACCAGTATCTGTTAATTGAAGCAAAGCCTGTTTTATCCCCATCAAAGAAATCTTTCCCTATTGAAGAAAGTATTGCCGAACAAAAGCAAAGAGTGGAAAATTTCAAAATAAAAATTAACGAGCAACTGGCAGATTGGCGAAATAAACTTGCTTTGCTTAAAGCCGGTCGAAAGAAAACCGTAGTATGGGGAGGAGGATCAAAGTCAGTTGGTTTTCTGACGAATTTTGCCGATCTCGATCTTATAGAATATGTGGTGGACATTAATCCGCATATGGAAAACAATTTTATTCCGGGCATAGGAAAGAAATATGTTCAGCCTAAGTTCCTGAAAGACTATAAACCTGAAGCTGTAATCATCATGAATGGGATTTATAAGGATGAAATAACAAAGACGCTTCACTCAATGGATGTTTATCCTGAAGTTTATGCTTTATAAATAAAATATAATGAAAGTTGTACTTTTTTGCGGAGGTTTGGGCATGAGGCTCAGAGAGTATTCCGATCAGATACCCAAACCAATGGTACCTATCGGTTACCGGCCCATTATTTGGAATATCATGAAATATTATGCCCATTACGGGCATAGAGATTTTATCCTTTGCCTTGGCCATAAGGCGGATATGATTAAAAACTATTTCGTTAACTACGACGAGACCATTTCAAATGATTTTGTATATACAAAAGGTGGTAAGGAAATAGAATTATTGAATACGGACATCGATGACTGGAGAATAACCTTTGTGGATACAGGGATAAATTCCAATATTGGCATGCGTTTGATGGCTGTAAAGGACCACCTCAAAGATGAAGAGATGTTCCTTGCCAATTACAGCGACGGATTGACCGATCTGAAATTACCCGATATGATCAGCTGGTTCAGAGACCATAAGGATAAAACAGCTGCATTCATGGCTTATCAGCCCACGCAAAGTTTTCATGTTGTGCAGCGTGAAACTGACGGACTGGTAAAGAGTATCAGTCATATAGGTTCGTCAGGTCTTTTTATTAATACCGGTTATTTTATTCTTCGGCAGGAAATTTTTAATTATATGGAAAAAGGCGACGAGTTGGTCAATCAGCCTTTCCAGCGTCTAATTAAGGAAAACAAACTGGTTTCATGGGAACATAAGGGTTTCTGGGCAAGCATGGATACCTATAAAGATAAGCAAACCCTGGATGAAGCCTATGCAAAAGGAAAAGCTCCATGGGAAGTGTGGAGGAAAAACGGAGAAAACTGAATGACATAACCCTGAAAGGGTTGAATTTTATTAAATTAGAAGAAAGATATTATGTTAAATTTTCTCTTGAATAACACTAAACCCCTCAATATTCTTTGCCTGGGTGCCCATTGCGATGATATCGAAATTGGTGCCGGCGGAACACTTTTGAAAATATTTGCCAACTATAAAATTAATTCTGTTAAGTGGGTAGTGTTTTCTTCTAATGAATTGAGGAAAAAGGAAGCTATAAACAGTGCAGCTCAATTTCTTGAGAAGATTGGAAATTCGGATGTTATAGTTCATTCCTATCGTGACGGATTCCTTCCGTTTCTTGCGGCTGAGGTTAAAGATAAATTCGAGGAGTTGAAAAGAACATTTCAGCCTGATCTGATTTTTACCCATTACAGGGACGACAGGCATCAGGATCACCGATTAGTAAGCGATTTAACCTGGAACACCTGGAGAAATCATACAATTCTTGAATATGAGATCCCAAAGTACGATGGGGATCTTGGCACACCTAATTTTTATGTTCCTCTTGAAGAACATTATATTAACCGCCGTAATGGTGTTTTAATGAATGCTTTCGAATCACAGCGTGATAAACACTGGTTTGATGATGAAACTTTTAAGGCGCTGCCGAGATTAAGAGGAATGGAATCGGCAAGTAAATACGCTGAAGCGTTTTTTGCAAGAAAAATAGTCATGTAAACAAATCTCCTTTCAATCTTTTATTCTAGTAGCGAATTTTCTGATTCACTAAAAAAAATCTTATAATCAGCTAAACATGATTACGGAGTCGATTGTTGTTCCCTTCGACTCAGCAAAACAGGAGTATTTTTTCCCTCTCTATTTTAATTTGTAATCTATGAACTCTTTAGTGAACAGGACATTATATTCATTTGGCCAAACCTTGGCTAAAAAATATCATCAGCACGTGATCAAACTTCCACCTCAAAATTTACGGTTGATGGGAGAAAAATTTTATAATGATGATTATTATTTTCAATCAGCGTTGGTTGAAGGGGATCGTTTTGTGAATAAGCTTCAGGTGAATCAGAATTCTGAAATTCTTGAAATCGGATGCTCTTCAGGTCGATCTGTTATTGGATTAATTGAGCGTGCCGGACGTGTAAAAAGGTATGTAGGTTTGGATGCCAAGCGGGCCAATATATCGTGGTGCAATAAATATATTGCGACCAGGTCAAACTTTTGCAGCTTTCAATATATCAATCTTTACAGCATATTATATAATCCGACGGGTACTATCAGGGTAGATGAGAATTTCAGATTAAACTTTGAATCCGAATCTTTCGACATTGTTTACGTGCAATCTGTTCTTCCCAATTATTTCGATGGAGAAATCAGGATACTTGCTAGAGAATTTCACAGGCTTTTAAAACCTGATGGAACTTTATTCCTGACTTCGTTTGTGGAGGAGAACGTCCCACCCGTAACCGAAAATCCTGAGAATTACATAATGGTTTGTACTTATCCCCGCCAGATCATCAGGTTTGAAAAGAATTTCTTTATTGAAC
>DATAEX010000106.1:0-7097 GCA_036257765.1 Bacteroidales bacterium | reverse complement strand
ATTAATAAATTTCTGTCCCGTGTTACCCTTATAGCTACCGGAGGAATAGGTAATCTTTACCATATTACAACCAACCCCATGATTGCCACCGGAGATGGTATTGCAATGGTATACCGTGCCAAAGGAATTATTGAAAACATGGAATTTGTTCAGCTCCACCCGACTGCTTTATATAACCCGGGCGAACGGCCAAATTTTCTGATAACGGAAGCATTAAGAGGCCATGGAGCAATATTACGGAATCATAAGGGAGAGGATTTTATGCCGCGTTATGACAAACGCGGTTCGCTGGCTCCGCGTGATATTGTATCCCGGGCTATTGACAACGAAATGAAAACTTCAGGTGACGAGTATGTGTTCCTCGATTGTACTCATCTTGACGGTGAAGATCTTAAAAAGAACTTCCCGAATATTTTTGAAAAATGCATGTCCCTGTCAATCGACATCAGAAAAACAATGATTCCTGTTGTTCCTGCAGCTCATTTTCTATGCGGGGGAATAAAAGTGGACAGGAACGGATGCAGTTCGATTCAGCGATTATATGCAGCGGGTGAATGTTCATGTACCGGACTTCACGGTGCAAATCGTCTGGCAAGTAATTCACTGCTCGAAGCAATGGTTTATGCCGATAAAGCTGCCAAACATTCAATTAATGCGTTCAAGGCCCATTCAATTAAAGAAAACATTCCTGATTGGAATGATGCAGGCACAACACATACTGAAGAAATGGTTCTTATAACCCAGAACTATAAGGAAGTTCAGCAAATTTTCAGTTATTATGTAGGTATTTTACGGTCGAATATCCGGTTAAAAAGGGCTATGGACAGGCTCTGGATCATATATAATGAAACGGAGGAACTATTTGCAACTTCAAAGTTAAACCAGAAGCTTTGCGAACTCCGTAATATGATAAACGCCGGTTATTTGATCATAAAAGCCGCACAACAGCGAAAGGAAAGCAGGGGATTGCATTACACCATCGACTACCCAAATAAAAATCCGGCTAACAGTCCGGATAATTAATCAATATAAGGTCAAGGATTCTTTCGATCTCATCTACATCCATTGTTGTTACCAGCCTCATCCTTATTTCTCTGAAATCTGATAATCCTTTGAAATAATTGATGAAATGTCTTCGCATTTCATATATGCCACGAGGAATTCCTTTATATTCCAGTGATTTGTGAAACTGTAATCTGGCCAGCTCCACCTTATCTTTTAATGGCAAAGGAGCCAGGATTTCACCGGTATCCAGATAATGCCTGATTTCTTTGAATATCCATGGCCTTCCTACGGTAGCCCTTCCGATCATGATACCGTCAATGCCGAATCTTTCGAATGCTTCAGCGGCCGATTGAGGATTTATTATGTCACCGTTACCGATTATCGGAATTTTTATTCTCGGATTTCGCTTAACTTCTCCAATTAGTGACCAATCCGCATTTCCCTTATACAATTGAGCCCTGGTACGGCCATGAATGGTAAGAGCTTTAATCCCTACATCCTGTAAACGCTCAGCAATATCAGGAATATTTTTACTATTCTCATCCCATCCAAGGCGTGTTTTAACTGTAACGGGTAACTTCACTGCATCCACTATGGCTTTAGTCATCTCAATCATCAATGGGATATTGCAAAGCATTCCTGCTCCGGCCCCCCGGTTAGCTATTTTTCTTACAGGACATCCGAAATTTATGTCAATTAGGTCGGGTTGAGCCTCTTCAGCAATTTTGGCGGCTTCAACCATGCTGTCTATCAGATGGCCGTATAACTGAATACCGATAGGCCTTTCATTTTCAAGTATTTCAAGTTTTTTAAGGCTCTTATCAGCATCTCTTATCAGTCCGTCGGATGGGATGAATTCGGTATAAACCATATCTGCCCCAAATTGCTTGCAGATAAACCGGAAAGAAGGATCTGTAACATCTTCCATTGGTGCAAGAAATAAGGGCTTTTCCCTGAGCGTTATGTTATCTGCAATTACCATTATGCACAGAATTGTAAATTTACAGAAATATGATCGGAAATGCTGCCATATCCCGAAACAGGATTTCCGTTCTTCGTTTTTATTACTTTTACAGGATAATAAAATATTTGAATGTCCGAGTTCATATCCTCCTTCCGGCAAAGTTTTATAGTCCTTTCGCCATCTCTTAAACTTGTTGTGTTTGTTATAGTTGTTCTGCTTTTTTGGCTTTTTGGTTCATTGCTTGCAATGATAATAGCCGTACCGGCTTTTCATTATGAAGTTTTTGAACTTTTGGATATGCTTACTGATCCCAACAGAGAAGACATTGCCGTAATTAAATTCCTGCAGATCTTTCAATCGATAAATCTTTTTATAATCCCGTCACTATTTGCGGCATGGCTTTTCAGTGAAAAACCTGCAGAGTTTATATTTGCAAACCGGATATCGTCAGGATTTACCATTTTACTTGTTTTATTTTCAATTATTTCAGCTATACCCTTTCTGAATTACGTCACAGAACTGAATTCGGGGCTCGATTTACCTGCCTGGATGGATAAAATCGAACAAAAAATGATCCGAATGGAGGAAACTGCCGCAGAGCTTACAGAATTATTTCTTGAAACAAATTCAACTTCCGACCTTATTGTTAATTTAATAATGGTGGCTATCCTGCCGGCAATCGGTGAGGAATTTTTGTTCAGGGGTTTGATTCAACGACTTTTAGTTCAATGGTTCAGGAATGGTCATGCAGCAATAATAACAACAGCGTTCCTTTTCAGTTTCATACATTTTCAGTTTTTTGGCTTTGTCCCCAGATTTCTGCTTGGTCTTTATTTTGGGTATCTTCTTGTCTGGAGTGGTTCAATATGGCTGCCTGTTTTGGCGCATCTGATCAACAATGGCCTTGCGGTATTTTATTATCATTATGCTGGTGATAATGCGGGAAATACAACAATTGACAATATCGGAACATCAGATAACAGCCAGTATCTGCTTTATGTGAGTATTTTTATAACTTCCTTAATAATTGGGGTTATTTACCTTCGGGAGAAGGAACGGTCAGCTGCCAACGGTAACCTCCTTTAATTCAGGTTCCGGTTTTTCGCTTTTGCGGTAAAAATAAACAACACCATAAAGCCGGGCATTGTTCCTGCGCTCATTATCAGATAAATCCTTATAGTGATCTTCCACCTCATTCCATACAGATGCAATGATTGAATCAATTACGCATCGCTGTTCCACTAGTTTTTCCTGGCTACGCTGCAGATTTTTCTGAAGAATTTTCTGATGCCTGTGTGCTTCCAGGAAATCTTCATACCGAACTTTAACCACTGCCATTGTGGGATTAGTAACAGGTGTCAGACCTTTTTTGATCCGCATGGTTTCACCCTGAATGATTTTTTCACCCCATTTGATTACTTCCCCTTCACTGCCAAATGACGGCACTCTGCTCTGATCTCTCCCGAACCCAAAATAGTCCCTGTCAGAGGCTGCCAGATCACCGCGTGCAATAGCCATATTTACAACCTGAATAAAATGCGATATATATAGCCTGCTTTTCTTCAGTAATTTGGAGTATTCTTTGCTTTTTTGAACCTGTATATTGTATGCCTGTCTGCTTTCCTGCACTATTTTCTCAAATGTATGCATAGAGGATATTACTTTCTGAAATGTTGCCTGCGAAAAAGCAAGGTTGAAAGGCGGGAGTTCTTTTCCTTTCTCATATGCAATCCTGAGTGCCCTTAATCTGGCTAGATCAGTATTGGGTAATCTGCGATATGGCATAACTTAATTTTGGTGATGGTCAGGTTTTGATTATACGAAAAACTGGGGGATGCGGTTAGCCACTTTGACCAATTTATGACGAATTTGTTGGTTTTAAAGGAAAATACGTTTTAATTTTAAAGTGATAATCAATACTTAAAATCATGTTTCCTCCTGAAATATATATACAACGAAGAAAACGCCTCAGGGAACTCGTGGGAAAGGGAGTAGTGCTTTTCCTTGGTAACAAGGAAGTAGCTATGAATTATGCAGCTAACAACTACCCATTCCGGCAGGATAGTTCATTTTTGTATTATTTCGGACTGGATATGCCGGGACTTGCCGGTATGATCGATTGCGAAAATGATGCCGAGATACTTTACGGAAGTGATCCTACGCTTGAGGATATTATATGGGTTGGTAAGCAGGAGCCGTTGCAGGAGAAAGCTCTACGAACAGGTATTACAAAAGTTAAGCCGCTCGAAAGACTTGATGGTGATGTTTTCAGGGTAATTGCACATTCCCGGGAAGTCCATTATTTGCCGCCATACCGGGAACAGCGAAGATTGCAGTTAGCATATTACGATAATCTAAGGTATGAGGAAGTTGACAGGAATGCATCCCGGACACTAATCAAAGCTGTAGTAACACAACGTTCGGTGAAAGATCAATTTGAGCTGACTGAACTTGAGGAAACGATGAATAATGTAACGTCTAAGGCTTATTCACTTGCTGCCGGCCTTATAAAACCAGGAACATATGAATTTCAGGTTGCAGGAGCCTTTGAAGGTTATGCACTTAAAAATAATTGCCGGATGGCATATCCTGTAATATGCACAATTAACGGCGAGACATTGCATAATCATTTCTATGGCAATGAAATGAAAGACGGACAACTTTTGCTTGTTGATGCCGGTGTTGAATCTGTCCGCAGGTATGCAACCGATATAACACGAACTTATCCGGTTAATGGTAAATTTTCAACACAGCAAAAAGAAATATATCAGATAGTACTTGAAGCCCAGGAGGAAGCAATAAAAGCTATAAAGCCCGGAATACCTTATCTCGAAGTTCATCAACAGGCCGCAACTCTTATAACAAAAGGGCTTAAAGAATTAGGTCTGATGAAAGGCAGTATTGATGAAGCTGTAAATCATGGTGCTCATGCACTTTTCTTTCCTCATGGCATAGGGCATATGATTGGACTTGATGTTCACGATATGGAAGATATTGGTGAAGAACATGTGGGTTATGATGATGAATTTAAACGATCGGAACAATTCGGCACTGCATATCTTCGAATGGCAAAAAGACTGGAGACCGGGAATGTGGTCACAGTTGAACCCGGAATATATTTCATAGATCCTCTTATCAATAAGTGGCACAGCGAAGGAAGGTATCGTGATTTTATAGATTACAGGGCTCTTGAGAAATTCAGGGGAACGGGCGGAATAAGAATAGAGGACAATGTTACCGTAACAGAGAATGGTTCTAAGGTTATCGGGAATCACATACCAAAAACTATCGGGGAAGTCGAAGCGCTGTTAAAAAATAAAAAGGAGAACGGAAAATAAGCTGAACAAAGGCTCAAATCATAAGTTCTTCAATATCCTTAATTTCAACAGGGATACTTTTCATTAAATCTATATTCCCATCACGGGTTATGAGAATGTTATTCTCAATTCTTATCCCGGTTTTTTCTTCCGGCAAATATATGCCGGGCTCACAAGTAAGCACCATTCCGGGTCGTAATCCTGCATCCTTACTACCTACATCGTGAACATCCAGTCCCAGAAAATGTGAAGTCCCATGCATATAATATTTCATGTATAAAGGATTATCCTTCGTTTCTTTAAGTAATTCGTCTGCAGTATAAAGCCCCAGTTTAACATGTTCGTTGCTAAATTTCCTGCATACTTCTGCATGGATTTTATTGATGGTATTTCCAGGTCTCATAAGAGCACAGGCATACCTGAATACATCGAGTACCGTCTGATACAACTCTTTTTGCCGTGAAGTAAATTTACCGTTAACCGGAATTGTCCTTGAACAATCTGCTGCATAATTCCCGTATTCAGCACCAAAATCCATTAACAGCAGATCCCCATCGTTGCAAACACCATTGTTGTGATTATAATGAAGTGAACAGGCATTAACGCCTGATGCAATAATTGGAGGATAAGCATGACCTCTTGCTCCTCTGCGGATGAACTCATAAATTATTTCTGCCTCCACTTCATATTCCATCAGACCCGGTTTCAGTGACCGAAGAACGCTTTTAAACGCTTCGTTTGTAATATTGCAGGCTTCTCTGATAAGTTCGATTTCGGTTTCTGATTTTATAGTTCTGAGATCTCTCATTATCGGAGCAAGACGCTCATAAGTGTGCGCAGGAAATTTCCGCTGAAGTGAATGCGCATAACGAAGATTGCGATTTGGAAGTTCAGGAATACTTTTCTGCAATTCAGGCAGGTTAAGGTAAATACTGTGAACAAACATGGCCAGTGGTGCAAGCACTGAATCAAACTCATCAATAAATTTTACGGAATTTATTCCTGAGATTCCCCGCGCTTCATTGATTATCAGTTTATGTCCCTCCCATAATTCCAGTTTTGGGTTTGATCTTCGGATAAAAAGTACTTCCTTTAACGATTCATCCGGATAATCGGGACAAAGAACAAGTATGGTTTGTTCCTGGTTAATTCCGCATAAATAAAACAGATCCGAATTTTGTCTGAAAGGATAATCCTGATCGGCCGTACGGTTCATTTCGTCATTTGCATGCATGATCACAAGCGATCTTGGCTTTAATGCATGCGATAGTCTTTCACGATTTTGAACAAAAAAGCTTGAAGGTAATTCGACCGTCTTCATTATTTTTCTTGTAAAAATAAAGCTAAGCAGGTAAATTTGCCGCAATATCAATCACAATTTAAACACTCAAGAGGTATTAATCCGTTTTTTATGAGTAGTATCCTTACTTCCTCCATTGGAAAAAAGATCATCATGTCACTGGCCGGGCTTTTTCTTATTGTTTTCCTGGTCGTGCACCTGGGTATTAATCTTAGCCTTATCCTGGCCGACTCAAGGGAAACATTTAACAAAGCTGCTCATTTTATGGGCAATAATATTGTTGTAAGGGTTCTCGAAATCATCCTTTTCGGAGGTTTTCTGCTACATATGATATACGGTGTAATTGTGCAATTACAAAATTGGATGGCTCGTCCTAAAAGATACAGGAGAGAGAATTTTTCTCAAACTTCGTTTTTCTCAAAGTTTATGATTCACACTGCAGTGATCATTACAATTTTCCTCGTGATCCATCTTTTTGATTTTTATCTTAAAGCAAAATTATTTGGTGAAG
>DATAEX010000104.1:0-2497 GCA_036257765.1 Bacteroidales bacterium | reverse complement strand
CAGGTTTTTTCATTTTTCAAAATCAACTGGCTGTTCCGGTAACCTACAAACTGGAAACTATAATCAGGCTGTTGGGATCGTATATTGTTATTCACTTGCTGGTGTACCTGAACGAATATATTAAACAGCATAATTATGCAGTGATGGAAAGAACCATCATTGAGTCGCGAAATGAAACCCGGCAAAAGGATGAATTCCTCTCAAAGCTTTCGCACCAGATCAGAACGCCGTTGAATAACCTCACCGTTGTTTCAAATCTTGTAAACAAATCAAAACTCGATGCCGAACATCGGGATTTATTCGATACTATTCTTGCCTCAACAATTAACCTTATCAATGTGGTTAACAACATTGTAAAGGTATCTGAAGTGAAGATTGAAAAGGAACTCAGCAATGCCGTGAGCTTCGATTTATATTCCTCTATCGAGAACACGCTTAAGCTTTTCAGGGACCAGCATAAGGACCGGCTTGAAATAAATCTCAGAGTTTCACGGAATATTAAAATGCAATACATCGGTGATCCGATAAGAATAAAGCAGATATTTCTGAATATCGTCGAAAATATTATAAAGGCTAATCCCGAGGGTAAATTGCTGATAGAGGTAGAAGTGGATCTCAACAATGATTCTGATAATGAATCCGATCTGTTATTCAGGATAAAGTGTCCGCAGTTGATGCTGGAATCGGACGACTTTGGAAACTATTATGCGAAACCCGATGCAGAGCTGATAAAAGATGGATCGTACCAGCCTGACGATTATTTCATCGACTTTACCATTGCCAAAAAGATCATTGAGCATTATGGTGGCGATCTGAGAATTGAGAATGGTAACAGCATAACAACACTCGATTTTGGATTTAATCTTAAGAAAGGAACTTCAGGGGCTCCAAAACCGGAAATTGATAAGGACACAGCACAATTGCTGCAGTCGAAGAATAAGGTCGAACTGAAGAATGCCAATATTCTGCTGGTTGAAGACAATGCAATCAATCAAAAAATCATTATTCTCAGCCTGAAGAATCATGTTAAGAATATCGACATTGCCAATAATGGCAAGGATGCTCTTGATAAATTCGGTACAACAAAGTACCATCTCATTCTCATGGATATCCAGATGCCGGTAATTAACGGCATTGCTGCCACTAAAAAAATCAGGGAGCTCGAATCAACCTCCAATACACAGACTCCGATTATTGCCATAACAGCCAACGCATTGTCGGGTGACAAGGAAACATGCCTTGCCGCAGGCATGAACGATTACATAAGTAAGCCTTTCCAGGTAGACGTGCTGGTTAATAAGATGAAGATGCTGCTGGAAGGATAACTAAAAATCTATTTTTATCCCTATCACCAGTATATCATCCACCTGTTCCTGCTCGCCGCGCCATTCAAGCACGTTGTTTTCAAGGATCTCATGTTGCTTTTCCATTGTCAGTTGATGCAGATTCAGTAAGAGGTGCCTGAAACGGCGGTATTTATACTTCTTGCCGTCGGGTCCGCCAAACTGATCGGCAAAACCATCGGAAAATATATAGATGATATCACCTTTTTGGATTGGTATAATATGATTTTTGAAAGTCTGCTCCCTGAAATTCGTTTCATCCAGTCCTATGGCAAAGCGGTCACCCTTTACCTCCATTATCTTATTATCCCTTATAAGGTATAAAGGATTGAAAGCGCCGGCAAATTCAAGGATCATATCTTTTTTGTCGATTGAACAGAAAGCCACATCCATTCCGTCGCGCAATACAACATTATCTACGTCCTTAAATATTTCATGGAAGTCGTCATTTAAACGGTTTAGGATGTCCGATGGCCTTGTTAGCCCTTCGATGTTTGTAATTTTTCTGAAAAGTTCAAACCCTATAATCGACATAAATGCTCCGGGAACTCCATGTCCGGTGCAATCCACAGCCGAAATGAAGATCTTGTTGCCCACCTTGTTCACCCAGTAAAAGTCTCCGCTTACTATATCCTTCGGCATGAATAGGATAAATGAAGAAGGAAAAATTGATTTGAAAAGTTTATAGGGCGGAAGCATTGCTGTTTGAATGCGTTTGGCATAATTGATACTATCGGTTATGGCTTTGTTTTTAAGTGTCAGCTCTTCCTTCTGAACCATGATCTGCTTTGCAAACATTTCTCTTTCCTGGTTTTCGCGACTCAGGTTGAAAAATTGGCGGATCCAGAACCTGAAGAATAGAAATAATACTACAAGGCCGGCTGCAACGATTATGATCAGTCCATATATTGATCGCCAGTATGGTGCCTCAACAATAATGACAAGTGAAGTTCCCTGGTTATTCCAGTTCATATCGGAACCCGATCCCGAAACGCTAAATCTGTATTTGCCCGGAGGCAGCCTGTTAAGAACCACGAAATTCTGTGAACCCAGAGGAAGCCATTCTGCTTCGTACTTTGTTTTTCCAAAACTATACCGGTATTGATTGAATTCCGGTCGGGAAAAGTCAAGAACTGCAAATTCGATCTGCAATG
>DATAEX010000298.1:0-2005 GCA_036257765.1 Bacteroidales bacterium | reverse complement strand
CCTTGCTGCTCAACCTAAACCAAAAGAAAAGAAATCCTATTTAACATAATCACCTCTACCCCGGCGGGGTACCCCCACCCCGCCGGGGTGTCATTTTTAATAAATTTTCATCTTTTTGTTTGGATACTTAAACAATTGTTTTTATATATTTGATTATTAAACATATATTGGTAATGGAAATCGATGTTATTGAACCGGATTATTATTATCATATATATAATCGCGGCATAAACAGGCAACCGATTTTTAGCGATCAGAATCATTACTACAAATTTCTGATGCTTTGCATTAAGTACATTACTTCCCAGGCGGATGTTCTATCCTATTGTTTAATTCCAAATCATTTTCATTTCTTAGTATACTTTCATCCGGACATTGATTGGCATACCAAACCAAGTGGAAATTCACCATTGAATCAATTGTTTAATTCTTATGCTCAATGGTTCAACAAAAGAACGGACCGCACAGGTGGGTTGTTCCAAAGCCCCTTTAAAAGAAAAAGAATACTGGACCAGGAGTACCTCAAGCAAGCCATTTATTATATTCATAGAAATCCGATGCATCATAAAATAACCCGAAAGCCCGATGAATATGTTTATAGTTCCTATAATGACTTGATCGGCAATAATCCCACTTTCGTTAAAAGAGACCATGTACTGCAATGGTTTGATGGTCCTGTACACTTCGCAGACTACCATAAAATGAAATTCGAAATTGATGAAAGAGAGTTCTTCGATGAAGAATGATTTCTGAGAGGTAAGCCCGTAAAACTCTTTAAAATCAATAAAGAACCTTAGACTACTCCAAATTTTCTATTTAACATAATCAGACCACCCCGGCGGGGTGTCTACTGTCTTATCGACTGATTTGCAAAGTATTAGCATGTTATAAATAAAACGATCGGAGGACTTTTTGGAAGGCGTGAAAGTTGTGTTTCCAGGGAGTATGGCCTGAATATGGGATGACTGATTTGGAGGCGATGGGAAAGCGGTTAAGCTGATACTCGCGGCTTTTGCCGAATGCATCGTTATCACCATAGGTTATTATTACGGGATAAGGAGTTTTGGAAAAGGGTTTTAGTTCAGGATATCGTTTAATCTCACGTCGGGTAAGCGTTCCAGCCCTGGCTCCAATACGTGACAGTTTTTCATCATCCGGCGGATCCACATTATAGCCTTTATGATAATTTATAATCAGCTGCCTGAAGAGATTCCTGTAAGCTTTCTGATTTCCCATCATTCCGGAAACTGTATTTGCAGCCATCCCTAACCATTCAGCAAAGGTTGAACGTTTGTAATTATAAAAGAATATCTCGCGCTCAGCCATGGTCCATATTTTTCCTGTTCCTGATGCCGGACTGCATAGAAACAGACTTAGTATTTTTTCAGGATAATCTGTTGCATACAACTGAGCATATACCCCTCCCCACGAATGGCCGAATAAATGAAATTTTCCAACTTTGAAATAATCAGCAATGGCATTCAGATCGTTAATGTATTCATTTATTGTAAATGTACAGTTTTGATCTACTCCTTTACCCGTTCCTCTCTGGTCAAAATAAATTACCTGGAAATATTGAGCAAGCCAGTCGCGAACTTCAGTCATATCATCTGGCACGCCTGGTCCCCCGTGTAACAATATTATAGTTTCCGAATCAGACCGGGGAAAAATAGTTACAGATAAGCTGGCATTCCCACTTTGAATAACAATATTTTCAGATCCCTGTGGCATTATTCAAAATCTTTATATAACAGATATTTTTTTCGCATTGCCTTGAAATTCCTAAGCTTCGGTTGCCAGGTCTTTTTGATTTTATCTGGTGATAACCCTTGTATGATCTGAACCCGTAAGCTGTCCATACCTGCCAGTTTATCGAAATAATCAGTGAAAAACTGTTCACCTTTATTCATAGAAGTATAAGCTTCTTTTATCCACTCCAGGTTAATGCCTCTGATCTCCTTCAGGCTATCAAGACTGAATGTTCTCAGGTCGATTCCATAACATT
>DATAEX010000083.1:0-2992 GCA_036257765.1 Bacteroidales bacterium | reverse complement strand
AGAATTTTTAACGGAAGTCCCGCTGATTCAATTCCAGTCATCGACTTTTGAAGATCTCCGTATTTGGTGAAACGATGCCGTACGCTCCAGTTTTCTGAGCCTATAAGAGCAAAGTCAACAGTGTTATGGCGGAGAATTACATTTTCATTCATCAGCAAGCGCCAACCAAGCGTTTGCTGGTGTTTCCTCAGTTGTTCAAAATCCTTTCTCTTTGCTTCTTCAGACGGCCAGCTGAGATAATCGCTATAATCATGGTTTCCGAGAATAGAATATACACCCAACGGCGCACTAAGCCTTTTGAATGTATCCATATAAGGTTCAACTTCTTCAGCCCTGTAGTTTACCAGATCGCCAGTGAACAAAATGATATCGGGTTTGGCATTAATGGCCATTTCTATACCTTCTTTAACAGCACGTGGATTATCAAGGCTTCCGGCATGGATATCAGATATCTGGATAATCTTCAGTTTCCTTAATTCCATTGGCAATCCTTCAATCCGGATAGGAACATAACGCAGCTTATAACGATATCTGTTTGTCATTCCATAGCTCAGACTTCCTGTAAATAAGGACCCTGCAGCTACAGCTGAAACCGAAATGAATTGCGACCGGGATATCTTATTTCCCTGTACAGGTTTTCCTTTAATTCTTTCAGGAATTGAAAACA
This sequence comes from Bacteroidales bacterium, assembly GCA_036257765.1. Classification (GTDB taxonomy): domain Bacteria; phylum Bacteroidota; class Bacteroidia; order Bacteroidales; family UBA10428; genus UBA5072. The sequence continues at coordinate 2,325 of DATAEX010000083.1, read as the reverse complement.
GCAACTTCACAAGCCATGTTATGACCCCCATGATATCTCCCGCAAACATGATTATAGCAATGACAAACTTACCGAAGAAAACGCCAATTAAAAGATTGACCAGGGTTTTCATAAACACAGAAGGCCATTCAATAGCTGCCCATTTACGAAAAAGAAACAAAGCAATTATAACAGAGAGGCTTAGAATAACATAGGTAATAAGAACTGCAAGCCGCGGCTTTCTGTTCAGATTCCTTGTAACCCTTTTAACGGCGACAAAACTATAGTATTCAATAAAAGGGAAGATCAGGCTTATAATCACGATTTGTTTTGCCAGCATATCAAAATAAAATACAACAATTGATGACAGGCGGAAGTTGCATTTCCCGAATAGAGTCAATTAAAGTTTGCATCCGAAGATGCTAAAGTAGATGAAAATCAGATCTTGTCGATTGCTTTTTGGAGCTTTTCCTTTAACTCGGAAGCAAATGGTCTCATCGTACTATTTTTAACAGCCATCATGGAAGCAACAGGATCAATAGCTGCAATTTCCAACATTCCGTTTTCTTTATCAATTACCACTACGTTGCAGGGAAGCATTACACCGATTTTCTCTTCAATCTGCACGGCTTGGTATGCAACGGATGGATTACATGCCCCGAGGATCTTGTATTTTCTGAAATTTACGTTGAGTTTTTCCTTGAATTTTTCATTCAAATTGATTTCAGTAATAATGCTGAAACCTTCTTCTTTCAGGGCTTCTGAAGTCTTAAGCACAGCTTCATCAAAGCCGGCCCTGATGATTCTACTATAGTAATAAGACATGAAACAATTTTATTGGTTGATTTAATTGAAAGACAGCCGCAATAATAAGCATGGTAAATAATCGGCTCTGCTCATTAACATAGAATAGCGACTACTAACAACAGGCACTTAGATTTGTTTAACCCTTCCGGCAAAGATCTGAACAATCTTACCTGATCACTATGACTTATTATTCTCAAATCCACGGATTCAGGCACTTTCAGACACCCCGCCGGGGTGTCTGGAGGCATTGATAGATAAGGGTTTTAGGAGATTATGCCAACTCATCGGCGGTTTTGTTATAAAAGATTACGTGCCAGGTGTTGCCGGAGAAGTTGAGGAGATTGATACAGGCGTTTTTGAGGCGGGTTTTAAAACTGCCGAATTCAGATGATGAGAGAGTATAAAGCACAGAATTTATCCAGGCACCATGAGAAATGACGATTATTCGTTTGCCCGCGTACCTTGTTGCAATCTCAGAAATGGTTGCCATTGCTCGTTTTCGAAGATCTTCGAAATCTTCCTGCCCGGGGAATTTTCCATCAGGGAAGCGGCTGCGACGCTCTTCCGGCAGCATTCCTGAAGCCTCGCCATAATCCCGCTCATGGAGCTGATTAATGATCACAGGGTCGGGTATAGAAAGCTGTGAGGCAATAATCCGGGCACTTTCACACGCTCTTTTTAAAGGACTGGAAATGATAAGATCCCATTCTGATTTTTGAAGGTAACCTGCCAGTAGTATTGCCTGTTGCCGGCCGGCATTATTCAACTCAATATCTTCCCTGCCCTGTAACCTGCCAGATGCATTCCAGTCGGTTTCACCATGACGAATAAGGCAGATTAAAGTACCGTTCGTTGTATCCATGAAATGTATGAAAGCAGCGAAATTACCAAAAATAACTTCAGTTGAAGACATTGACATTGACGAGATTTGGGGAAAGGCAGCGACAACCTGAGGTTATTGTTACTCAGAGACTGGTATCCGTAAAAAGATTTTAATTACTGATTCACAGAAACTTGGTAGTTCATTTATTGCCTTTGCCAGTACGCTGGCATAGTTTTTTCACACCATAATTAAGTATGTTAATTGAAACAAGAAGAAAATAAAATAGCTATGAAAAAGAATCTGTTATTGATTTGCAGCAGCCTTATAATTTTGTGCAGCATAAATTCCTTTGCCCAGGTTAATGATCTGGCGAGATCACAGGCAGAACTCGGCAAAGATGGTTCATTCATTAATGAGGCTGCCAGCGCTGGCCTGATGGAAGTAGAATTGGGCAAACTCGCTCAACTGAAAGGTTCATCCCAGCAGGTAAAAGATTTTGGGAGAATGATGGAAAGGGATCATTCAGATGCCAATCGGAAACTTCAGGCAATTTCTTCAAAAATGGGACTGACACCTTCGACAAGGATGCTCGATAAACATCAGGATCATCTGGACCGGCTAAAAAATAAATCCGGTGCTGAATTCGATGATGACTATATGGATCTGATGGTTAAAGATCACGACGAGGACGTTGAAAAATTTCAAAAGGCGCAATC
>DATAEX010000071.1:0-4367 GCA_036257765.1 Bacteroidales bacterium | reverse complement strand
CCCTTGCCCTTCATGATTGTGCGTATACGACGACATTTCCAGAGAACCGTCAGTATTCACCGGTAGTAATGATACATTACCTGTTCCATAGTTCGCAGTAAGTACAAAATGTCCGTCTTTGTCAGCCTCGATAAAACAAGGGTAATCACCTTCGGAAGAGACCTGGTTAATTAATTCAAGCCCGGCATAATCATTAATAATCCTGAAAGCGCTGACCTTTCCTGCTTCAGTATCTCCTCCGGTTTCATTCACTGAATATAAGTATTTCCCGTCATTGCTGATATCGAGAAAAGATGGATTAACCGTTGGTGGTGAAGTGTTTACATAGGTTAAATGGCCTGTTTTTGCATCCATTCTGTAAATATAGATACCCTCTGCTTTGCCGTCCACATGTGCTTCTTTTTCAGTATAGGTTCCGATGTAGAGAATATAGGTTTCAGCAGAGTCTGTTTGAGAAAATATTTCCTGCTTCTTCGTATTTCTGCAACTGAAAAATAAAATAACTGACAGTATTAAAAGCAGTCTGGTTTTCATAAGGTTATGTTTGTTACAAATATAGAGAATCTAACCTCAACCTCAAACATCAATCCTTTTTCGTAGATTTGTTAACCTAACGAGAGTCTTTTGCCTAAGGATATCAGAATATTACCCAATGGTAAGGAAAGCATGGAATCGTTCGAACAGCTTTTCCGAAAGTATTATGCACCTCTTGTTGTCTATGCGACCAGGTATGTATCGGGCACCGAAATTGCAAGAGAAATAGTGCAGGATTTCTTTGTTAAGCTCTATGAAAAACGAAATACACTTTCAATTGATGTTTCGGTAAAATCCTATTTATACAGATCGGTTTATAATTGTTGTATCAATTATCTGAATCAACGAAATATTCAGGACAAACATCTAAAAAACATTGAACAGGAAAGAATCGATGAAGACAATCTTGAAAATGAGATTAACTCAGTTGAACTTCAGTATAAAATTTCTGAAGTGATTGAGCAGCTACCGGCTAAGTGTAAACGTATTTTCAAAATGAACAGACTTGAGGGATTTAAAAATGATGAAATTGCAGCAAGACTGAACCTTTCCAAAAGGACTGTTGAAACTCAGATAAGTAAGGCTCTTAAAATATTAAGAAAAAAACTTTCTGATTACATACCCTTAGATCGGCATCCGGATGAAATTTAGAATTTATTAATTGTCGGTTTTCCAGCTATTTATCACCATAATTATTGAGGTGAATTTTAAAAAATAAGTGAATTTTACGACTAAAATGTCATATTAAAGATTTGATATGAAATTAAAGAAAATACCAAACGGACTTTTCGCCAGGAAACTCCTCGGGATTACTGATCATTTGGATGATCAGAAATTCCGGCAGCTTACTGAAAATGATCCAGGAAAACTGTCTGAATTTCAGCAGATGCAAAAAATCTGGTCTGAGGCGGAAAGAACTAAAATATTCAGCCAGATAGATACGGATTCCGACTGGAAAAAGATCACTGCGCGAATAACGCCATACTCCTTTAATTACGGAAGAATTCCCTGGAATCTATATTTTCTGAGGATAGCAGCCCTTGTTGTATTAACTTTTGGACTGTCATATGGTTTTTATAAATTGTTTTTACTGAATAAGGATACGGAAAGTACAGGATTTACAACCTACCGTACCGATAATCATAAACAGGACTTCATTTTACCTGACGGATCAAAAATTACTCTAAATACAGCCTCTGATCTTACATACCGCGAAGGCTTTGGAAAGTCGTCAAGGGAGGTTATCCTTAATGGTGAAGCTTTCTTTAATGTAAAGCATAACCCCGCGCTTCCTTTCAGGGTTTATTCAGGCGAATCGATAATTGAGGTAACCGGTACAAGCTTTTCTGTGTATCAGGATGATGGTGAAGTGCACGTTTCAGTTCTTTCAGGCACTGTATTGGTTTCTTCTTCAGATAACAAGGAAGAGAAAATAAGTCTGACAGCTAATCAAACAGCATTTCTTTCAAATGATGATGAAATAATGGTGGAAGACAGAGTCCCTGTTAATGTTTTATCATGGAAAACAGGGCATCTTATATTTGACGAAACCCCAATCGATTCAGCTCTGATGGATATTGCCAGACATTTCAGGAGAAATCTTGAAATAGGGGAATCGCTCAGTGAAAGAATAACTGCTGAATTCCAGGATCAGCCTCTGCACGAGATTTTAGGAGAACTCGAACTTGTTGCAGGACTAGAATTTGATACAACCGGTACCGCACTCATTGTGAGAAAATAATTTATCAGCAATGAGTTTGCGGGAAATGAAACGATTCAGTTTTCCCGTAACTCTGACAATTCTGTTGTTCTTTACGGGAATTCAGGCCCTCTGCCAGGAGAGTTTGCTGGATCGTGAAATTAACCTGAGTCGCAACACGGGCGAAATTAGTTTTCTGCTAAGAGAATTGGCACGCAAAGGAAAATTTTCTTTTACCTATACATCTGAAATTCAGGCCGACCGTATGGCTTCGGTTCTGTACAGGAAACAAACGGTAAAAAACCATCTTAAAGATATTTTCAGGTATGACAGTATCCGTGTTTTGGAACAAAACCGAAAGATACTCCTTATACCTCTAACAAAAGAAATAACGGAAACAGTGACTGATTTCAAATCAATAAAAGGTTTGATAATTGATAGCCGCACAAGGAAGCCCTTATCCTATTCCAACATTTTTCTGAATAACAAAAGTACGGGAACAATCAGCAATTTCTTAGGAAGGTTTGAACTTAAGCTTCCTTCAACTGCTGATTATGACACACTGGTTATTTCACATATCGGTTATGAAGTTTTTACAGTGCCGGTAGCAGGAATTGATACAAGTGCGCTTATTGTGCGGCTTTCATCAGGAAAGATACAGATCAGAGAGGTAGTTGTCAAACCTCTCGATCCGATTTATATAATTACCAAAGCTGTTGAAAACATTCCAAAGAATTATGATAGAAAACCTGCTGTATTCACAGGATTTTTCAGAGAATCGACTCAACAGGACAACAAGAATATTTCTCTTTCCGAGGCAATAATAAATATATTCAAGGAACCTTATACATCCCCCAGGGAAGATCAGATCAAAATATTTAAAGGCCGGAAAGGAACAAATACAAATGAAAAGGAATTTGTTGAGTTTATTGTTCAGGGAGGATTATATAATACACTTCAGCTGGATATCGTCAAAAATCTGCCCAGTTTTCTCGATGCTGATTACTTTGCACTTTATGAATATCAGGTTGAACGTACTATTCTGCATTTCGACAGGCTGACCTATGTAATTAGCTTTGAGCAGCGCGAAGGTGTAAAATATCCGTGTTACAAAGGAAGAGTTTATATTGATGTTGAAACACTGGCTATAGTGGGAGCAACATTTGAAATGCCGGAAACAGGGATGACGTACGCAGCCGGAATATATGTAAAAAAAACACCACGAAAGACTGGCGTTAAGCCTTTAAACGCAAGCTACCAGGTATTTTACAGGAATTATAATAACAGGTGGAATTTGAGCAACGCCCGGAGTCACATTCTTGTACGGGTTCGCCGAAAAAAGGATAAAAGACAGGATAGATTTAATTCGGTTTTTGCCTCGATCTCAGAATTCGTTATAACCAACAAGGATACAGTTAATGTGGTGCGATTCAAAACTGACGAAATCTCTAAACCCAGGGACATATTGGAAGAACAAATTGGGGAAACCGATTATGAATTCTGGGGCAATGAAAATATAATCATTCCTGAAGAACCTCTTGATAGGGCTATACTTAGGATTGGACGAAGAAATAATATTCTGTCGGAAAAGGAAATTGAAGCAATTAAAATTGAAGAAGAAAAGGAAGAGAATAAGCTTCCTGAGACTCAGGGAAGTGAGGAAGAGGGAGGAATATATAATATCGATAACAGTGATGAATAATTTATCAAGGTTATGATCCATATCAAAACAAACCGAACCTGGCTGATTTATCTCCTGATTGCTGGTGGTAGCCTTGCTATTTCAGGATTACGCCATGAAGATTCATTCATTGAATACCTGGAGATTCAATTCGATAAATATAATAAAGACTACAGTATTGAGAGAACCTATCTCATGACTGACCGGTTTGTTTACCGGCCTGGTGAAGACCTCTGGTTCAAGGGTTATGTGGTTTCAGGTAATCCTGTAATTAACAGCGAGGATTTTTTTATTCGGCTTATAAGCGACAGGGGCGATGAGATCATTTACCGCCGCTATCCTCTTTCATTAAATGAGACTTCAGGACGACTAGTTATTCCGCGATCATGTATTCCGGGAAAATATTGGCTTATTGCATATACAGGTTGGATGAAGAACAGATGTCCGCAGGAA
>DATAEX010000065.1:0-3614 GCA_036257765.1 Bacteroidales bacterium | reverse complement strand
GATTGGAAGGTAATTGGAACCGGTATTCAAACCTGGAAGAGCTCATGGGACAATAATGGAGACGAGATAGCCGGAACGGGGGCTGAAGATCAGACAAACGTTTGGCGTAAGCATAAGACCTTTGCATGGAATGGGAATGTAAACCCTGATGGAACTTTCAATAGTGCCAATTTCAATGCCGGGGGCAGATATTCCCCAGAGGCAATTGGCAATTATTGGAGTGATTTCAATGGAGAAGGCATCAATGACTGGCAGAAGTTAAGCGAAGTAGTTTCCTACAACAAATTTTCTATGCCTATACAATCTAAGGATATAAACGGTGTTTATGGATCAACAAAGATGGATAATACGGATTCTTATGTATATTCCAGCATATCCAATGCAAGATATAATGAATTTGCATTTTCAGGTGCCGAAGAAGATGTCGCTGCTGGTAGCTATTTTGGCGGAAATGTAAGGAACTCTTCAGGGACAGTATCTACTGAATATAAACATACGGGTTCTAAAAGCTTAATGGTTTCAAGCGGTAATAAAGGCTTTTCTTTTGTATTGACACCTAGAAACCGAACATACAAAGTAAGTGTTTGGGCAAAAGGGAATGTGAGTGACTTTCATAGCATAGAAATCGGTTATAACGGAAATACACCAATTACGGATAAACAAGCATTCCAAGCGGGAGATTGGATTCTGATGACCGGAACAGTTGTATTAGGGACCACTAATAGTGAGATATATTGCAGAGCCCTTACAAAAACATTTTATTTTGACGATTTCAGGGTTCAACCCGTGGATGCTAATATGAGCGGTTATGTTTATGATTCAAGGGATAATGTAGCGGCAATATTAAATACAGACAACCTTGCTACAGTATTTGAATATGATGAAGCAGACCGGTTAACGGCCAGTTACAAAGAGAATCCTAAAGGTTTGGAGAAATTTGGTTCAAATGCCTATAATTATTCAGGGTGTTTGTGTGCAGCCGGGTTTATTTCCACCTCTGCTCTCGCTGAGAGTGGTATACCTATATCATTTGCCGTGCTTGACAATTCTCCTGGTTGTACGTATGCATGGACTTTCGGCGATGGAACTACAAGTACAAACCAGAATCCTAATAAAACTTATAACTTTAATTATGATAATTCAAGTGATCGATTTATTGTGACATGCACAATTACCGATATCCAGGGAAAATCGAGTTCAGAAACCAAGCCAATTGCCAAACCATATGTCAGCTCTCTCACTGTCGAAAAGTTAAGTTCATCTTCTATTAAGGTTCGCTTCTTTGGAAGCATACCAAAAGAATATCGGATAGTTGCGAGACATCCTTCGGATAATTATTTTGAAAATCATTATATTGATGGAACAGGGTATTTTTCAAATTATGAGTATCAGATCAATAATCTGAATATGACGGGCACTTGGATTATCACTGTAGAAATGCCTGATTATAGCGGCATAACCGTAAGTACTTCAATCTCTATGTAAAAAAATTAAGTGGCAGACATTTTCTATCAATCTTAGTCATTGTTTTATGTGATCCGGCTTTAGCAACATAAGTCTATCATTTGAGATCCGGATTATAGACTTATGGTTATCCAGGAATACAGGGAAACAGGTCCCAAGGAAATAGGTATACCTAAGTCTTTGTTTTGAGGCACAAACTTTCTTGCATTTGCTGTGTTAATACAGCGTTACCTGAAAATTATGATCAGTTCAAAAGTTCTTACAGCACCAACTGTTGAATTAATACGATCCAGAGAAGAAATAATTAAAGATTTTAAACTTGCACTTGTAAGCAGGCAATGCAGTCTTATTGGTAGAAAGGAAGTCTTAACAGGTAAAGCTAAATTTGGAATTTTCGGTGATGGAAAAGAGATAGCACAGATAGCCTATTCCAAACAGTTCAGGGAAGGCGACTGGCGTTCCGGTTACTATCGCGACCAGACCTTTATGATGGCTGCTGGATTGCTTACTCCTGAAGAGTTTTTTGCACAGCTTTACGGTACTACTGATTTTGATATAAATCCTGGTAATTCAGGACGTTCATTTAACAATCACTATTCAACCCGCAATGTTTCTGAAGATGGGGAATGGCTCGATCTCACCAAACAAAAAAATTCTGCTGCCGACCTATCCCCTACGGCAGGTCATATGCCCAGGTTACTAGGATTAGGACTTGCATCTAAATTATTCCGCCAGAATCCTGATTTAAAAAATTATTCCTGGATTAGCAGGAACGGTGATGAGGTGGCGTTCGGTACAATAGGAGATGCAAGTACGTCTGAAGGTGCTTTTTTTGAAACCATGAATGCCGCCGGCGTTCTGCAGATTCCGTTAGCGGTGGCAGTTTGGGACGACGGTTATGGTATTTCGGTACCTGTTTCCATTCAGACTGTAAAATCGAGCATCTCAAAAGCTCTCAGGGGATTTGAAAAATCGGGTTCGTCCGGTATCCTCATTTATGAGGTTAAAGGATGGGATTATGAGGAATTATGCAGGGTTTTCGCTGAAGGAATTAACCATTGTCGTGAAGATCATGTGCCTGTGCTTTTTCATGTCACTGATGTCACACAGCCGCAGGGTCACTCCACATCGGGATCGCATGAAAGGTACAAATCTGAAGAAAGGCTCGCCTGGGAAGCTGAAAACGACGGCATTCTGAAAATGGAGAAATGGATCATTGACAGAGGATATGCAAATATCAGCCTGCTTGAAAAGTTAAAAGCTGAGGCAGCAGAAGAGGTCGAAAATGCGCGAATCAAAGCATGGGATATTTATCAGTCATTTATCCGGGATGAAAGAAACAGCCTGCTGCATATTATAGATAATAAAAGTTGTGTTTGCAGTAATGAGGGAATAGATAAAATCAAGTTATACACAAACAATCTGAAACTTATCAATAACCCTATCAGAAAAGACAATGTAAGCACTGCAAAGAAGATACTTCGCCATATCTGTCATAATTGTCCGCAGCGGTCAGAATTAGGGGAAAACCTGAAGAAATGGATCAACAGGCACAACCTGATAGGGTTTCAAAAATACAGCGCTTACCTTTACAACGAGAGCAAATATTCGGCAGTTAATGTCAGGCCCGTTGAACCTGTATATTCGGAGGATTCACAGGTAATTGCCGGCAGGGAGATATTGCGGAACAACTTCGATGCCTTGTTTGAAAGGTATCCGCTTCTTGTTGCTTTTGGAGAAGATGTAGGTAAGATTGGCGGTGTAAACCAGACTTACGAGGGACTGCAAAAAAAGTATGGCGAACACAGGATATTTGATACAGGAATTCGTGAAGCTGCAATAGTAGGAAAAGGCATAGGATTGGCATTACGGGGTTTCAGGCCTATAGCAGAAATCCAGTATTTCGATTATCTGTTGTATGCCCTGCAAGCTCTCAGTGATGATCTGGCAACAGCACACTGGCGGACTGCAGGCAGCCAATGCATACCCCTTATAATCAGCACACGAGGTCACCGGCTCGAAGGTATATGGCATTCCGGTTCTCCCCTGAGCATGGTCATTAACTCCATTCGTGGCATTTATGTTTGTGTGCCGAGGAATATGACCCAGGCTGCCGGTTTTTATAATACATTAATTGAAGGCAGGGATCC
>DATAEX010000289.1:0-3998 GCA_036257765.1 Bacteroidales bacterium | reverse complement strand
ATTTGCTCATGGGTAATAGCATCCTCCAATTGCCAGCCAGCCATGCAGAGTAAATCCATTTCATCGCGAATACCGCTGGTATGGTGCAACAATTGCCTTATGGTTATGACTTTCCCATAATCAGGAAATTCCGGAATAAATTTCCTGATGTCATCATCCAGCGAAAGTTTCCCCTGTTCTTCAAGTAATAAAATGGCAAAAGCAGTAAATTGCTTGGAAACAGAAGCAATATCAAACACTGTCGAGGGTTTGTTGGGTATGTTGTACTCCAGGCTTGCACTGCCGTATCCTTTTTTAAATACAATCTTTCCGTCTTTTACAATGGCAACTGATACTCCGGGAATTTGAGGATTATTCCAACTGACAAAGATTTGATCTATCTGTTTTTCTGTAACAGTATTCTGGCACTCTGCCGGCGGATTGTTAATCGAAAACAAAAAAGCTATAAGCTTGACTGTAATTAAAAATCTTTGGTTCATTAAATTAGAGTTTTAGAATTATGATAAATAGATGCACAATTATGTGTTTTTCCATAATTGCTTGTGCATTAAAATTTTTTTGCTAAAAAATGAGTACTGAAAAATGATTCCGGTCGATTTTCGTTTGACGAACCATTTCATTTGGAGAAAAATTCACAACATTATTAAAGATTACCAATATGAAATATCTGATCTTATTGCTTCTTTTTGGATTAACAAATACTATACAGGCACAGGAAAAGAAGAGCGTCCAGGCGTCTTTTATAAATACTCCGATTAATGTGGATGGGATTTTAAATGAACAAGCTTATACCGGGGTTGTCCCGGCAAAAGATTTTATACAGCTTCAACCCTTTAATGGCAAACCATCCTATCAGCCCTCCGAAGTATATTTCTTCTATGATCAGACAGCAGTTTATGTGGGCGCAATGCTCTTCGACAGCGCTCCCGACAGCATATACAATTTTCTGTCAGAACGGGATATGATTGGCTCATCGGATTATTTCGGCGTGTATTTTGATCCGTACAACCAGGGTCAGCTGGCATATGGCTTTTTTGTAACACCTGCGGGAGTTCAGCTCGACCTGAAGGCGATTAAAAGCGAGCATGATTATGAAGATCCTTCATGGGATGCCGTATGGTCGAGCAAAACCCGAATTACAGAAAAAGGCTGGGTTGTCGAGCTGAAGATACCCTTTTCAGCGCTGCGGTTTCCTGAAAACGGCAATGGTACCTGGGGTTTGAATATGTTCAGAAACATCAGAAGATATAATTCCAACAGCTCATGGAACCTGATCAATCGCGAAGTATCAGGGTTCATTCATCAACAGGGAAATCTGACCGGTATGGTAAATATCAAGGGGCCTTTAAGATTGTCACTCAGTCCATATGCTGCCATTTACTCCGAATTTGGTGAAGGCCAGTCATCTCCCGAATGGATGTATAAGGTAGGCATGGACCTTAAATACGGGATAAGTGAAAGTTTTACACTGGATATGATGCTGGTACCGGATTTCGGCCAGATTCAATCTGATGATCAGCAGCTTAACCTTTCGCCTTATGAGTTATATTATTCCGAAAGAAGGCAGTTTTTCAACGAAGGAACGGAATTGTTCAACAGGGCCGGGATCTTCTATTCCCGAAGGATAGGCTCTTCTCCTAAATTTTCATATAAAGGGGCTGAAGACCTTAAAGATAATGAAATGGTTATAAACAGTCCTTCAGAAACCCAACTGTTAAACGCCACCAAGGTCTCGGGAAGAACATTAAAAGGTGACGGGCTGGGTATTTTGAATGCCATGACCCTGCCTTCCTATGCCACATTAAGGGATACGATAAGCAGGATTGAACGCAAAGTTCTTATTCAGCCTTTTACCAATTACAACGTATTAGTTTTTGATAAATCACTGAAAAACAATTCCTATTTCAGCCTGATTAATACGAATGTGGCTATGGTAAATGATCCGTTTGCTTCTAATGTTACCGCAACTGATTTCCAACTACGGAATAAGTCCAAAAGTTTCGTGCTAATGGGTAAAGGCGGGTTGAGCCTGAGAAAGTCGGATAATAATGAAACAGGCTATTTCGCACAGTTGGAGGCAGGAAAAAATAGTGGAAAGCTGCAATACGGTCTTGCACAATCTGTGTATTCGGATAGTTACAATCCGAATGACCTGGGCTATTTAATGCGCAATAATGAATACAGTCTGCAACCGTATATAAATTACAATATCCTGGAACCGGTTGGCATTATCAGGGAATGGCATTTTCGCAGCTGGTGGATTCATAACAGGGTATACAAACAATTTGAAGTGGCAGGCAACGAAATCGGATTTAATACACACGGTGTGTTCAAAAACAACCATGGTGCTCAACTGCATCTTCACTATTTTGGCGGAGGAAACAACTATTATGAACCCCGGGCAGAGGGCCGCTTTTATCGCGATCCGGATCGGGCAGGATTTTGTCTCTTTTACTGGACCAATGATGTTAAACCCATCAGTATTTTAACTGGTTACAATCATTTCAATTATTCAAACCCTGATCAATCGTCAAACTGGGGAACCACAAACATAAAAGTCCGTTTGGGAAGACGATTCCAATTCTTCTACGAGGCCCTGTTAAGCAGCGATAAGAACAGCAGGGGATTTGCAGGCATGACTGCTGAAGCAGATTCCGTATTTTTTAGCCGCCGGAATGTTCGCACTGTTAACAACGTGATTTCAACGGCATTCATGTTGAGCAATAAGGCCACCGTAAATGTAAGATTCAGGCATTACTGGTCGGGGGTAACAAACAAGCAATCCTATCTTCTGCAGAACGACGGAACTCTGTCTGAACTTCCTGAATATGATTTATTTAAAAACGAGAATTATAATTCGATCAATATCGATCTTAATTTCAGATGGATATTTTCACCGGGGTCTGAGATTTCAGTCGCCTGGAAGAATTCAATCCTCGACTGGCAGGAAGAATTGAATCTCAATTACTGGGAGAATCTTGAAAGCACCTGGAAAAGCGCCCAAACCAATAGTCTTTCAGTAAGATTATTATACTATATGGATTATAATATGCTCAGGAAGAGAACGCTTCATAGTAATGAGCAATTATAAAATTACCAGGCTCAGAGGGTCAGGCATACAGGCTGGAGTGACAGTTTTTTCTGAATTCTTTAGGAGATATGCCTGTGTGCTTTTTAAACTGTGCGTTAAATACCGACTTTGAGTTGAATCCTGATTCATACAGAATTTCCAGGATATTTTTTTGAGAGGAGGTGGTATTTCTTAACAGATCTTTTGCAAAATCAATTCTTTTGAGGTTAATATAATCCGTGAAATTCACCGTAGTATTTTGTTTTATGGATTGTGAAACCATCCGGTCAGAAATTTTGGTGGCTTTTGCCACATTATTCAGGCTCAATAACGGATCAAGAAAAAGTTTGTTTTCTGTTATGGTATTCTCAATAAGCCGGAAAAGCTCTTTACCCTTTTCGGATGTTAGTTTTACGGGAACCAGTTTTCTCTCATCAATACCAAGAAACTGATCCGGATCTATTATAGCTTTAAAAAAGAAGATGCTGATGAAAATCCAGAACAGAATATATCCAAGGCCTGAAAATCTAAATTCCGGTATGAGATTTAATAGTATGTCTCCGGACGATTGTAAAAGAATCCCGTAACAAAACAGGAGCAGCCAGTTTAGTTTCCTTTTTTCGTCGGACGATGTGAGATTCTGGATGTCCTTCCGGTATCTGTAAATAAGGAAGAGGCTGTATAAAACATACGCTGAAAGCTGAAACTTCATGAAATAATAAGAGTTTTGTCCTAGTTTCCGGATATCGGGCAATTGTACATCATCGCGAGTTATAACAACGCTGACTATTATGAACATGATCAATGCCGGCACGGCATGTAATAGTTGTCCGGCAGTAGGTCCCACACGAACATAAAGCCTCGATCTGATATATAGGAAAAGTGTTGGAGCCCATATAAAGGTGGCAGGAAACGATATTGTAAGAAA
>DATAEX010000049.1:0-7410 GCA_036257765.1 Bacteroidales bacterium | reverse complement strand
ATCACAATTCTTGCTACAAGTAATCTTAAGTCGGCCACAGAGATAACAAATCTTGATATTGCCCGATGGTATCTGAATTCCGATTTAGTCTTGATTTGTAGTGCGCACAAGATTGACACTTTCTTTTTATATCACCATGATTCCAATATACGTGACAGTGTTCGATTGACTTATGATATGATCAGAGAAATATACCACATTGATATCGATTCAGTTATAAAACCTTTGGAGAATCAATATATATTAGTTGATTCTATATGTTCTCAAGATTTTTATATAAATTATACAAAAACAAAACAAGGTGATGATAACTATATTTATAAATTAAATGAACTTGGTGATACTATTGGTGTAGATACTTTCAAGACGATGATAATGTATAATGATGATTACTCGGATAATAGTTATTTTCGACTTGAAAGTTACAAGAAACACTTAGTAATATTATCTTTTATCCAGGATGGATACATGATTGATTACGAAACAGAAATATCGGATTGCATCATTGATTTGATTTCAGAGGTGAAAAACAAAGGACAAGCATATATTGATGATTTTTTCAAAAAGGATTGAAATATTTGAGAATCAAATTGCCAGGCAATTCTATGAAAACGAAAGAAGATATTTCAGATAAGCCATCTTTCAGGAGGGGAAAAAAGATTGCTTGAAGTTTTACTGATTATTCAAATCATCATAAAACTGCCTTGAATAATTTATCGCATCAATCCCTTTCCTACACTTTCCTCTGCGTCTTTGAGTCTTTGCGAGTTTTAAAACTATATTAGTTCACCTGGCGATATGACTAAATTTGTAATTGCTAAACACCATAAAAATTCCATCCTGGGAACAATTGAAGAAACCATAAACTATATAAATTATGAAATCAACAAATCAAAAGGAAATTGTCGTGGATAAAAATTTAATTGCATTTTGCGGCCTTTATTGTGGATCATGCAAATCTTATCTAAAAGGAAAATGCCCCGGATGTCACGATAATGTCAAAGCTGAATGGTGCAAAGTCAGAAAGTGCTGTATGGAGAATAAGTTTCAGAGTTGTGCGGATTGTACAACAATCGAATTAATGGATTGCAAAAAATATAATAATTTCATTTCAAAAGCATTTGGATACATATTCAATTCTGATAGATCGGCGTGTATTAGAAGAATTAAAGAGATTGGATATGAAAACTTTTCAATCGAAATGGCAAATAAGAAACAACAAACGATAAAAAGGAATAGTTAAATCAACTGTCTCCGATTTTTGGTGTTTTCTTTTATCACCCCCTAAAATAAACTACTATGGGAAATGGCAAAAGTGAGAACAAATCGAATGAACCTGGTCAAAGCCCTTTTTCTCAGACGTTCTTCCACGGCACGAAGGCTGATCTAAAAATTGGAGACTTTATTAAAGTGGGCCTTAGCTCGAACTATGGACAAAAGAAAAGAGCGAAATATATCTATCTCTCTGCAACCCTGGATGCTGCTATTTGGGGCGCTGAACTTGCATTAGGTGAAGGACGCGAAAGAATATATTTAGTAGAACCAACAGGTCCAATAGAAGATGACCCCAATTTAACTGACAAAAAATTCCCAGGTAATCCAACAAAGTCTTATCGATCAAAACATCCATTTAAGGTTGTAGGCGAAGTTACAATTTGGCAAAGACACTCACCAGAACAAGTCAAAGCAATGAAAGACGGATTAGCAAAACTTAATGAACAAGGAATTGAGGCAATCGAGGATTGATAAGACTACTTCGCTTCGCTTTGTGAGCTCCCACATACCGGGGCGGACGTCAAGTGTAATGCAGAAATAACCAACAAAATGACAAAATGCAGCTAGATATAATTGAAATAAACGGTAAAAATATTGCGGTTTTGAAATCTTTGGGAGTTTTGATCCGGGAGACACAAGATGCATTGGATTTATTGGCAGAGGCATCTTACTTGAATTCCCATAAGATAATTATAAAAGAGGATCAATTAACGCCTGCATTCTTTGATCTAAAAAATGGGATAGCCGGAGAAATCTTACAAAAGTTTTCTACCTATAGTGTTCAACTTGCAATCATTGGGGACTTTTCAAAATACAAGAGCAAAAGTTTAAGGGATTTTATGTTTGAAAGTAATAAATACGGTCGGATTAATTTTGTAAGTTCATTTGAAGAGGCCAAAGAAAAACTAAGCAGATGATGCACTACGCGGAAGTCCATTCATCTGTGGATAGAAACACTAATCAAATAGTCAGATGTCTTTTGAATTAGTGGCAAGCTCAAAAGACGACTCCTACAATTATATAACAATTATGAAACGGATTTTTTTCATCATCGCAACTGCTTTGATTTCTCAAATAGGATTCTCTCAAAGAACGATTGAGAAGGATTTTAAATCTCAATTCGCCAAATATGGAGTTGAAGGTTGTTTTGTATTATTCAACCAAGCGGATAATGAATTTGTGAGATATAATACAATCCTATGCAACTATGGATACATTCCTGCCTCAACTTTTAAAATTCCTAATTCACTGATAGCACTTGAAGAAGGCATTATCAGAGATACCAACCAGATCATTAAATGGGATGGGCATGAATGGCCAAATAGCACGTGGAATCAAAACCAGACATTAAGAACAGCCATGAAATATTCATGTGTTTGGGTATTTGTTGGATTTGCAGAACAAATTGGAATTGATAAATATTACGAATATGTAAAATCATTTGATTACGGGAATAAAGACTTAACCGGACCTCCTTCACGATTTTGGTTAGCTGGATTATTTAGAATAAGTGCTAATCAACAAATAGATTTTTTGAGAAAATTTTATAATTACGAATTGCCGGTAACAAGAGAATCCATTGACATAGTTAAGAATATTATAGTACTTGAACAGACTGATACATACAAACTAAGCGGCAAAACAGGTGGTGGAATGCTAAATGAGACCGATTATATAATGTGGTTAGTTGGATACATTGAAAAAGATAATAAACCGTATTTTTATGCCATGAATTTTAAGACGAATGATTTTAACAAGTTGAGTCAGGCACGATACGCGATAACTAAAGATATCTTAAGAGAATTAAAACTAATAGATTGAAAACAGCCAGCACCTAACATGTATAAGCCATCCGGCTGTCCTCGCCTGCCTTTGAATCGGTGAACAAGTTGCTGGCAGCTGGTTTGATAGCGCAAGCCTCAAAGGCCGGGGCTAGTGAAGAGGAGCCCTTTGGTAACACGTTCCTGTTCCGGCAGATTGCTAATAAAGTCGTGCAGTCATGCAGTCTTGCAGTCGTCCAGTCGTTCAGTCGTGCAGTCGTGCAGCCATTTAGTCAGGTACAGTTGACCGGATTATAAGTAATTATTAAGACATCTGTAATAATCTCGGCACCTGATCGTCAATATATGAAACCCTGAGAATTAAAGATCAGATCAGAATCATATGATAACAGAACAGCACAAGGCTAACCTGGTATCACAGAGTAGCCTCAAACCAGTCAGCAAGGTTGAAGAATGGATTGGAATTATTCTATGTATATTGGTATTGGCTTCCGGCATAGTGGAACGGCTTGTTCATGTCCCGCTTTCCTACGACGCGAAATTCTCCCCTGTGTTCCTCCCATTTATAGCAGCAATCATCGCCGCAACGGGATTCATAAGACTGAATGATCACTCAAGGTGGCTTGGTATGCAGCAAATTCTTCGCTGGACCGGCCTTTTTCTTATGATATGGACTGCCAATGGATTGCCGCTCGACTTACTCCGGTTGACTCCTCTGATGCCGCCCGGAATAGACTGGCCGGGATTCATAACCAAGGCCCTAGCTTTCGCAACGGCCGTCGTTCTGGCACGACTCGTTATGAAGCGCCCGGACAATCTTATGACAACCAATATAGCAACCTGGTACGGTTATGCCGCTTTTGTATTAGCACTGCCCTATCCAATAATGAGAACCTTGTGGGCGCTGGGTGGAACTATAGGACTTATTAAGCCCGGAGCAGCGGGTGAGGGCTTCCTCCCGTGGCTTGCCTCTATCCCCTGGATATTGGCGGCCATTTTGTCCCTGCTGCTGATCACAACAAGCCGGTGGAAGCCTCGCAGGTTATTGCTTACAGCAGGATGGTTCGCTACCGGCATCGTAGCCATGATTGGACCGGCGGCGTTCTGGTTTATAATCTCCAGCCTGGTTACAGGAACGGATAGCGACGGATCCGGTATTGGAATCAAATTCTGGGTACCTTGTCTTTTCTATAGTAGCTGGTTCTTCTGGTCTATAGCTGCGGCTGCCGCCACCCGCTCGTATCAGTTGCGGAGCGCAGGGTCGTGAAGTTGTGAAGTCGTGAAGTCGTGCAGTCGTGCAGTCATGCAGTCGTGAAGTCATGCAGTCGTGCAGTCGTGCAGTCCGGGGGGAACCCTGCTTCATGCTGAACATAATATCCTTTTCTTCGGTTTACCTGGTAAATGTGAATTCAACCTTTCCCGGATCAAACCTTTTCCCCTGGTATTGATCAGTGAATCGTTGATACAAAGAGGAATATAACCGAACAATAAAAATGGAAAAATCATCCGTAATAACCAGGATCTGGCATGGTAAAACATTGTCAGAACATTCCGATCAATATCTTAAATATATTGAGGATACAGGAATTATCGATTACTTAAGCATCCCTGGAATTGTATCCGCAAGAATTCTACGAAGAGTGGATGGAAACATATGTCACTTTTGGACTGTGACTGAATGGCAAGACCTCGACAGCATCAGGAAATTTGCAGGAGAGGATTATGAAAAAGCAAAGTACTATCCTGGAGACCGGGAGTATTTATTGGAATTTGAAGAAAATGTAATTCATTGTGAAACATTTGACTTTTCAAAAAAAGAAACTCCTTTTTAGAATTTTAAGGGTGTTTCGCCTTTTTTTGAAAAAATATTGTGAGATTTCACTTATCGAACATTAGAACACTTTGACTTTTTGCTTGTTACAATGATACAGCAAAAGTTCTGCGAAAATGAAACCCTCCATAAAGTCCATCAGACCATTTATAGGTTCGAAAAATTTTAAAATATCGCAATCATTTTACAGGGATTTAGGATTTGAAGAGAATTTCCTCTCTGATGGATTCTCGGTTTTTTTTTACAATGAACTGGCATTCTACCTGCAAGACGCTTATGTAAAGGACTGGATCGATAATACCATGATCTTTATCGAGGTTGAGAATGTTGAGCGGTTCAGGGAGTATTTGCTGTCTTTAGGATTACCTGAAAAATATGAGGATGTAAAGTTATCGACTATCCGGGCTTATGACTGGGGAAAAGAATGCTTTTTACACGATCCTTCCGGAATTCTCTGGCATTTTGGTGAATTTATAAAATAGGAGTCTCAACTATAAACAGATGCTATCATGAAAAAACGAGCTTGCCTTAGTGTGGGCGTAATTTTCATCATTATGCTGGCTGTATTGGTATATCCCTTGATGCCCGGTGATTATGATCCTTTAAGCATATCACTGTCCACTTTTGTTCAATTATATAGCGGACTTGGCCTGTTAACAGTAATTCCAGCTATGTTGTGGCTATTACGGAATATTAAATACCCTACATCCAATGTCGGGAGCGATCATTTATTGTTAAAACGCAGGATTTATCTGAAATTGTACTTCTGGTCGACTTTCACAGTATTGCTACTTGCTACGGTTATTACCGCATTTGCCCTGAGCTTTCTTCTTGGGCTCTTTTCATTTATTGCGCTGATCGTAGTAACCAGAACAATGCATAAAAAAATCTCTGATTCAAAATCGCGTTTGCTTTACTCTTATTGCCTTCCTTCTTCACTGGGACTTCTGCCCGTATTACCGTTCGTGCTTCTGTTAATCTTCGATAAACCTATAACCAATTGGAGCAGAAACAAGGCGATTCAAAACAGCTATGAGTTGATTGATGAAATTGAAGGTTACAGGGATCGGAAGGGCAGTTATCCCCTCACACTGAACGCTATTAATAAAGATTACTCAACGGGAATCTCTGGAATAGAGAAATACTATTACACTTATGACAACACAACATATAATGTTTATTTCGAGCAGCCAAGGTTTTTTACGTATGAATTCGGAACCCGTGAATTTGTGGTGTACAACCCCGATGACAGGCATCTGATGATGAGCCACGTAGCATGGCATATGCTTCTGGAGCCATATCAAATAAGGAACGCCCAGGGTTGGTATGAATCCATTGAAACAGGAATACCACACTGGAAAAGTTTCCTTTTCGATTAGAAATTACTATTGCCGTTATCCAAATAAAGATGTCGATTGTTCTATTCGAAACTAAAAGAACTGTTATGTCTAAATTAACGATTGACGATCTTCCCGCAGCTGTTGAAGCATTGCTCCTCAGGATGGACATACTTCATGATCTTGTAAAATCGACAAGAGATACTCTGTATAAACTTATTGCAGAATCCAATGGAGGCGAGATTAACAAAATAAAACTAGAGGAAACGGCTTCACAGGAAACGATTCCTGAAAGTGAACAATTGCTTAATATTGGTAAAGCCGCGCGGTTTCTCGGCATCACAAATACGCAACTATATTTGGCCGCAGAAAAACAGCAGATCGCTCATTTCAGAAAACTGAATCAAATTTATTTTAAGAAAGCCGATTTAGAGGCATATAAAGAGAAACAGCCGAAATCAACCGGACCAACCAAACCGTTGCAGGACGAGCCTACCATAGTACTGGGTGAAGACAATGACAAATTGCTTTCTACGGAAGAAGCTGTTGAATATACAGGTTTTACAAGGTCTTACCTGTATTCCTATATAAAATCCCGAAAATTGCCCTTCGTTAAAAAGGGCAGGCGACTTTATTTTCCTCTGGTGGCCCTTAACCAGGTCATTATTATGAGCATGGAAAAGCAAACAAGACCAAAAGCAAAAAGAAAGAAGCCGGCATCCTAAAATGGATATCTGAAAGTTGGTCTTTCCCTGGGTTCGGCTGAGGCTTAGCTATAGCCTTTCCTTGCTTATTCCGCAGAAATTTGTATTTTGCAGCCAAACTTTTGTGGAGAAATTCGAATTTATGAGAATCAGAGCAATCTTGTTATTTCTATCCCTATCCTTATTATTATCCGCACAAACCTCCCCTAAAAGCATCTTCCGAACCATATCGTTCCGAACCGATTCACTGACGTTCAATAATTATTCGAACTCAATAGTATCTGGAGGAGAACGAATGCTTTATTTTTTCTATGATAACGAGGATGAAATCGCCGAGATCACTTTAATTCCGGAAACCAGTCTTACATTCAGTAAACTGTATCTGATCCCCTCTGCTGATTATGAAATCATCGATTCACTGATTTTTTTCAACGGAGCCTGGCGAAGCAAGATCAGATTCCGCAATCTCACGCAATCTGAAT
>DATAEX010000043.1:0-4774 GCA_036257765.1 Bacteroidales bacterium | reverse complement strand
TGCGTTATTACCAACCATACCGCCCATCATGCAACGGTTTGATGTGGAAGTTTCAGGGCCGAAAAACAGTCCTTTCGAGGCCAGATTCAAATTGAGCTCATCAAGAACTACTCCGGGTTGTACACGAACCCATGAGTCCTGTGCATTAATTTCAATTATCCGGGTGAAATATTTTGACAGATCGACAACAATGCCGCTGCCCACGACCTGTCCAGCGAGCGAAGTACCGGCAGTACGCGGTATGAGAGTTATTCTATTGGCGGATGCGAATTGAATGAGTTTCTGAATATCGCTTTCGTCCGCGGGACGTGCCACTGCTATAGGAATTTCACGATAGGCCGATGCATCCGTAGCATAAAGCAGTCTGTAAGGTTCGTCAGTAAAAAGATCGCCATGCATTTCCCGTGCCAGCAAACGGAGATATCGCGTATTATTCATTTTATAATTTTCAGTAATCACCTGAGACTCCAAAAATACAAAACTATTTATATACCCCTGTGGTTAAAATCAACATTGATATTTGTCAAACTGGTTGAAAAAAAAATGCAATAACTTGCGACTGAGTTTGTATGATGTAGCAAAATATCTTTCCTTTGCAGCACCGACCAACGTTTTTTGCTAATTTTAATCAGACTGAAAATCAAATAATTTAACAAATAATGGACCTAATTGATCGGATAAAAGATAATGCCCGCAAAAACCGGCAAAGAATTGTATTACCGGAGAGTCATGAAGAAAGAACTTTAAAAGCAGCCAATGAAATACTGGAGAAAGGGATCGCCGATATCATTTTCATTGGAAAACCCGACAACATACATTCAAATGCCAGACGTTTGGGATTAAAACACCTCGAACAGTCAATTATGATCGATCCTGAGCGATACGAAAAAGCTGGCGCTTATGCCGATATGATGGTGGAACTTCGTAAATCGAAAGGTCTTTCTAAGGATGAAGCACTTAAGCTTCTGAATAACCCTCTTTACTTTGCCACAATTATGATCAAATACGGAGACGCGGACGGAGAGGTTGCTGGTGCTGACAATGCAACGGGAGATGTACTGAGACCGGCTTTTCAATATGTAAAAACATTACCCGGCATTAGCGTTGTTTCCGGAGCATTTCTGATGTTTCTAAAAGACAAACAATATGGTGATGATGGCCTGATGGTTTTTGCAGATTGTGCAGTTCACCCTGATCCTACAGATCGTGAGCTTGCTGAAATTGCTGTTGCAACTGCCAAGACAACAAGAGCTATTGCACAGATGGAACCACGCGTGGCAATGCTAAGCTTCTCAACTAAAGGAAGCGCCAGTCACGAAATGGTTGATAAAGTGATTAGCGCAACCCGCATTGCTAAAGGTATGAATCCCGAACTGAAAGTCGATGGCGAATTACAGGCAGATGCCGCTATCGTTGAGTCCATAGGTTTAAAGAAGGCACCTGGAAGCCCTATTGCAGGAAAGGCAAACGTATTAATTTTTCCTAACCTGGAATGTGGCAATATATGCTACAAACTGGTTCAGAGGTTGGCTAACGCCGAAGCAATCGGCCCCGTTCTGCAGGGTATGGCTGCTCCCATTAACGACCTTTCAAGAGGCTGTTCGGTAGAAGACATAGTCGACCTTATTGCTATTACTGCAAATCAGGCTATTGATTGTAAGTGAATTTAAAATACAATATATATCATTAAAAATGGCAGAACTTATTGTTGAATCCATTGAAAATTATGGCTTAAGCAGGAAACCGACTTCACGTACATTGTTTTCGAAAGTTGGTATTGTAGGTTGCGGATCAGTTGGACAGAGTATTGCTCTAATGATAAGCCAGCGCGAACTTGAAGTTGCATTTATCGAATTGTCAGAAGAAAAAGTCAGCGCTGCATTCAAAGCAATGGATGAAGAACTCGAGAAGATGATAGGACGCTGGGGTATGACTCCCAGTGAGAAGCGGGCTATTCTTTCAAGGATAAGCGGGCATGTGGGTTACGAATATTTGGAGGGATGTGACCTTGTGATAGAGGTGATCCGTTCCAAATCGCGAGACCAACGAGTAACTGCCCGGAAGGAAGTTTTTAAGAACATAGAAAAATGGGTTTCTCCCCAAACCATTATTGCCACTAATTCCACCACCATCGCAATTACTGAACTGTCTTCAGACCTTGAACATAAGGAACGTTGCGTAAGCCTGCATTTCATTACAAGTGCTCCCGGATCAA
Organism: Bacteroidales bacterium; assembly: GCA_036257765.1. GTDB lineage: Bacteria > Bacteroidota > Bacteroidia > Bacteroidales > UBA10428 > UBA5072. Next base: position 2,559 of record DATAEX010000043.1, on the reverse strand, counting down.
AAATGGCAGAAGTAGTTCGAAGTCTTTATACTTCAGATGAAGTTTTTGAAAGGGTCAGCAAATTCATCACCATGATTGGTAAGACCATGGTTCATGTGCAGGAATCTCCGGGCCTCATCAGTATAAGGCTTTTTGTAACACTTGTAAACGAAGCCTGTGAGATCCTTATGGAAGGAGTTGGTAATAAAGCTGATATCGACAATACAATGAGGATCGGACTTGGATTGGCAATGGGACCATTTGAACTTGCCGATAAGGTAGGACTTGACAAAGTGGAACGATGGATGGATAATTTATATGGCGAATTCGGTGATCTTAAATACAAAGCATCACCCATCCTTAAACGACATGTGAGAGCACATCAATATGGCAGATCTACTCGTCAGGGATTTTATATCTATGATGAATCAGGCCGGAAAATTGGTTAATTACATTTTGCACTTAAATTATAGAAATCACAATAACTATGAAGGTACTGGTTTTAAACTGCGGCAGCTCATCTATTAAGTTCCAGCTTTTCGACATGGACAAAAAAAATCTCATGACGAAGGGCATTGCCGAAAAAGTCGGATTGAAGGGTTCGTTCATTAAACTCGAAAAAGAAAACGGAGATAAGGTAAAGTTTGAAGGTGAAATTCTCGATCACCAGGGAGGTATCGAATATATCCTGGGTATAATTACCAGCAAAAAGCATGGCTGTATAAAAAGTCTTAATGAAATCGATGCAGTCGGGCATCGCGTGGTGAACGGCGGAGAAAAATTCAAACATAGTGTTCTCATTGATGATGAAGTGCAGGCTGCCGTTGAGAAATATATTGATCTTGCACCCCTTCATAACCCCGCTAACCTAAAGGGAGTTAATGCCATTAAATTACTGTTACCTGGCAAGCCACAGGTAGGTGTTTTTGACACGGCTTTTCATCACACCTTGCCTAAGAAGGCATTTATGTATGCTATCCCATATTCACTTTATAAGAAATATGGTATCAGAAAATATGGGTATCATGGAACCAGTCATTATTATATAAGCAAACGCGCCTGCGAAATACTAGAAGTTGATATTAAAAAGCAACGGATAATCACTGTGCACCTTGGAAATGGTGCTTCAATGACAGCAGTAAAACATGGAAAATCTGTTGACACTTCGATGGGATTCACACCTATCGAAGGACTTATAATGGGGACGCGATCAGGAGATCTCGATATCGGTGTGCTTACATATATTATGGATAAAGAAGAGATTGGAATTTCACAAATCGGAACACTGGCCAATAAACAGAGCGGCATGCTTGGAATAACCGGAATATCGTCCGATATGAGAGAAATTGAGGATGCTGCTTTTAAGGATAAAAATGAAAGAGCTATTCTCGGCCTGGATATGTATCATTACCGGGTAAGAAAATATATCGGTGCTTATGCAGCGGCAATGGGCGGAGTTGACATTGTAGTATTTGCAGGAGGTGTAGGTGAGAACGGACCGGAAACCCGTGATGAAATTTGTGCCGATCTAGAATTTCTGGGTATTGAAATCGACCCTGCAAAAAACAACGGCCTGCGTTCCAAAGAGGCCATAATCAGTAAAGACAATTCGAGAGTTAAGGTAATGGTGGTACCTACTAACGAGGAGCTTGTTATTGCAGAAGATACGGTTAAAATAATCGAAGAAATGCGAAATAAGTAATAAGTTCTGCAATGGAATTGAAATCGCTCTCACAACTTGTCGATATGGCCTCAGGCAAAGGAATCAGGAGACTGGTTGTAGCTGTGGCTCAGGATGAAGATGTCCTCAAAGCTGTTAGTCTTGCCATGCAAAAAGGACTAATAGTCCCTGTGCTGGTAGGAAATCGCGATGAGATTACTCAACTTGCTTCTGAGCATGAAATATTTATTTCCGGGGCAGAAATAGTGCATGAACCCAATCGTGGTCAGGCATGTATTACTGCAGTTAAAATGATCAGAGCTGGACAGGGTGATGTGATCATGAAAGGAATGGTAAGTACGGGGCAGTTTGTTAAAGCGATACTGGATAAGGAATACGGCCTTCTCAAGGGAGGATTACTAAGCCATGTGGCGTTTTTCGAAAGTTCATTCTATCACAAGATTCTTGGTGTAACCGATGCAGCGCTGAATATTGCCCCAGAATTATCAGAAAAAGTTTCTATAGTTCAAAATGCCATAAGTGTTTATCATAAGCTCGGTATCATGAAACCGCTAATAGCTATCCTGGCTCCTGTGGAAACTGTGAATCCTAAAATAGAATCGACAGTACATGCTGCTATGCTCACTCAGATGCAAAAGCGTAATCAGCTTGAAGGTTGCATTATAGACGGACCACTGGCATTGGACAATGCAGTTTCCTTTGAAGCCGCAAAGCATAAAGGTCTTGTTTCTGATGTTGCCGGTAATGCTGACCTACTGGTCGCTCCCGACCTGAACGCCGGAAATATGCTTTATAAATCACTTAATTTTCTTGGCGGTGCGGTGTGTGCTGCTATAGTGGCAGGAGCCTCAGTCCCGATAGTACTTACTTCCCGCGCCGATGAAGATAAAAGTAAATTC